>NZ_DBNGVP010000004.1:0-89526 GCF_057119385.1 Archangium sp.
GTGTACGACAACGTCGGCGGCGCGGTGATCATCGAGAAGGTGCCGACCCCGCAGACGGACCCCGGCGTGCTCGCCACCGTCTACTCCGGTGACAATTTCAGCGGCAAGGCCGTGGCGATCCGCTCCCTGGGAGCGTATGCGATGGACAGCGTGTGCGGCCCGGCCCTGGGATTGGGCGCGAGCAATGTGCTGGGTTTCCGTCCCCGCTCCATCCGGCTGGCCAGCGGCCGTCAGGTGAAGCTCCAGGGGTGGTACGGCAACCCCGGGGACACGCACTGCGCGGGACCCAGCGCCTCGCTGGTTCCATCCACCTGCGTCAATTCGAAGAACCTCTATGACGCGGGTTGCATCAGCAGCTGGGTGTACGACAACGTCGGCGGCGCGGTGCTCGTCGAGTAGAGCGAGCTGCCCTTTCAGGGGAGGGGGCGAGCGGGCAGTCTCACGGAGAACGTCGAGCCCTTGCCCGGCTCGCTCTCGACGTCCAGCGAGCCGCCGTGTGCCACCAGGATCTTCCGCGCCACCGCCAGCCCGAGCCCCACGCCGGGGATGGTTTCACGCGTGGAAGCGCTCCGGCGGAAGGGCTCGAAGATGCTCTCCTTCTCCGAGGGCGCGATGCCCACTCCCGAGTCCGTCACCTCGATGCGGTGACCCCCCTGCTCCGGCACGACGCGGATGCGCACCGGCCCTCCCTCGGGTGAGTACTTGATGGCGTTGCTCAGCAGGTTGTTGAGGGCCCGCTCGGGCGGAATCGTCCCGGAGCCGGCCCCGCTCGCGGCCAGCTTCAAGGCGGTGATGGGGTTGCGCAGATCATGGGCCACCCCCGCGAGGAAGCTCACCTGGGCCTCCCGCTGCCGCTCCAGCCGGGCCACCATGTCGTTGAAGGCCCGGGCGATGTTCCGCAGCTCCCGGGCGCCGAGCTCGGGTGCCGGCGTCCAGGAGGAGCCGAGCTGGAAGCCCACCAGTGCCCGCTGGAGGAGCTGCATCGGGCGGTAGACGAGGCGCTGCTCGGCCCAGAGCACCACCCCGACGCCCGTCAACAGCATCAGCACGGCGAGCAGCCCGATGAGATCGGCACGGTCGTCGCCGCATGAGGACGACCCCCAGGAGGGAGCCGTCACCATACCGATACGGGTGGGCAGGGGCTCCTCCCTGGCCGCCGGGTGACGACTTCTGGCCCATGGGCGCACCCACCGCATCGGCGGAAGAAGCAGGGGAGAGGATTCCTCGTTTTACAAGAATATCTTCTTGTGGTATGGATATCTTCCGTTGAGCCCGGAAAGCCCTGGACCCGGGTTTTCGGAGGAATACCCCCATGATGAGAGACCGGACTCGCTCCTCGTTCTCGCTCGTGCTGTCTGGACTGTTGCTGGCGGCCTGTGGCGTTGCCCCCGAGCCCGGGTTGGCGCCCACGGAGCCCCTGGGAACCCGGGAGGCGGCGATGTGCTCCGGCACGAGCGTCTCGGCCCTCGACTTCTACGGCATCAGCACGTACCAGGGCGAGATGGCGGGGAATGGAGGGTGGGCGGTGTCCGGCGGGGCCAACGCCATCTATCTGGACTACTACGTGGATGGCGCCCTCTACAGCTCCGAGTTGCGCATGGGTCTCTCCGGCACCTGGTACTTCAGCCAGGGGGGGATCTCCTGCGGCTCGCACTTGTTCGAGGTGAAGGCCTCCCCGGCGGTCATCGACAGCAGTGGGAATCAAACCTATTGCTGGATGTCCGGTCCCCGCGCGCTGTCCCAGTACGTCCAGGACGAGACCTGTGCGCCCCCTGCTTCCGGTGGCAATCCGTTCCGGTACGTGTCCGCGAGCGATCAACGCCAGGGCTGCTATGGAATCGCAGGCAGGAACTCCGCCTCTTGCGCGAGCATCAGCGACTTCAATGATCGGCAGATGTGTTACGGCCTCGCGACCGCCTCCCAGCAGCCCTGCACGTCCATGACGGATCGCAACATGCAGCTGGCCTGCTACGGCATGTCCATCAAGTACCCGTCCAACTGCCGCGACATCACTGACGCGAACATGCAAGCCTTCTGCTACGGGGTGTCGTACCAGAATGGCACGTATTGCAACAGCATCACCGACCGCAATACGCAGTTGTTCTGCTACGGGATGTCGAACCGGATCGGCTCCAACTGCCGCGACATCACCAACGCGAACGATCGGCAGTTCTGCTACGGCGTGTCGAGCAGCTACACCTCCGACTGCGCGTACATCCAGTAGGGGTTGCGGGCGGCGGGTTCGATTCCCGCCGCTTCCACTAGAAGTTGCCCGCCGCTCTGAGCCGCGCCCCTCTCCTGTGTTACCGAGCACGCTGGATGAGGGAGAAGTGGGCCTGGGTGAGCGCGCAGAATGATGGAGAGGCCCATGGCCGTGGCCAGGATTCCATCAGCAAGCCTGACGAAGAGGGAAGGAGGGGGAGGGTCCTGCGTGGAGGCCCGCCCCCGCGGGTCCGTGTCAGGCCGCGCCAGCACGCGTAGAGCACGTCGCCAGGAGGGCGGGCGGGGGCTCAGCGGCGGCTCAGTAGGAGTAGCCCTGGAAGCCGCTGCCGTTCCAGGTGATGTAGCCACCCACGAAGTTCTGCCGGGGCGCGCCGTTGGCGGAGTACTCGTCACCCGTGGGGAAGCCCAGCCAGCCCTCGCCACCGCCGTTGACCATGTACGCGTCACGGATGCCGCCGCGGACCATGTACGCCGTGCTGTAGCCGTTGCGGCGCATGCACATGTTGGGGCCGAGGTAGCCTCCCGTCATGTCCTGCGTCACGCCCGCGCCCCAGGTGTGCACGTACGCCGTGCCACCGCTGTCGAAGGGCAGGCCCGCCGCCGCCTGGCCCCCATTGCGGTTGTAGCAGTCCACGATGGACGGCTCGTACGCACCGCTGGCCCAGTAGCCCACCCGCGCCGACGTGTTGTTGTTGGCGTGGATGAAGCAGCTCGCCTGCGAGAGCGCGTACTGGTTGCGGCCGCTGCACGAGGCGTTCTGCTCCACCACGTTGGCGTACCCGCCGCTCACCGAGTCCACCACCGCCACGTGGCCCCACGTGTTCCAGTTGAACACCATCAGGTCTCCGTGCATCGGCTGGTAGCCGCTGCCCTGACGGTACACCGTGGAGCCCGCGGGCGCCCGGTCACACATCTGCGCCGCGTAATCCACCGGCCACATCTTCGGGCCCACGCCCCAGCGCTTGTAGAAGTAGCGCTGCGCCAGCTCCACGCACTGGTAACACAGGCCGAACTCGCAATAGCCCACACAGGAATAGCCCGTCCCCTGGCTCCCCGCGTTCGAGTACGCCGCGTGTCCGTCGATGCTCGCCATCACCGCGCCACACGCGCTGCTGCACGCCTCCTGCTCCCCGGTGCCCAGCTCCTCCCGCGTTGCCAGCTCCTCCTGCGTGTCCTCGACTCCCGCGCAGCCTGCCGCCACCGCGAGCAGCACCGCCATCAGCGTCGCGCGGATGAATCCATTCCGTGTCATCGGACTTCTCCCTTCCATACGGAGCCCTCGTTCCGGCCAGGCCCGACGGAGTCGTTGAAGGTGGGGTTTCCCGGCGCTCGTCTGGCGTCGGAGTGGGAAAAGCCATACACGATGACACGCGGGAATTTCAAGAAACGGGCGGATGGAAGGATTCCAGCGTCTTCGTATGTCCTTACATCCCTTACACGCCTTACATCCTCCCTTACAGCCCTTACAGCGCCTTACGCGCGCCCGTTTCCATGCAACTCGCGAGGGGGAAGATGCGATGATATGTCTCGAGCCGGGCATCGCATTGATTTCCCCCAGGCTCCGGATGGTTCCATGAGCTTCATTTCGCGCAAGTCCTCCCATTCCCCCTCCAACACGGCGAGTTCCCGGTCCCAGGGCACTGGGGACACCCCGCGCACCCACCGCGCCCCGAGCGAGTCCAAGCCGAACACGCCCCCGGGCTACTCGTCGCGCAGCTCCTTCGAGTCCAGCTCCGCGCCGCGCCGGTCCACCTTGAACATGATGGCGGCCGCGCGGCCGTCACCGGCCGATGGCATCCGCCCGAAGCCGGCATATGCCGCCGCCTTCCAGCCCCACCAGGTCGCTCCCAACGTCTCGGTCCCCACGAAGATCGGCGTCCACTGGGGCCCGGCGACGGCCTACTCCGACGTGGGCCGCATCAACGCGGTGGCGGATTCGCTGAAGGAGCGCGGCGTCGGTTTCGTCACGGTCATCGTCAACAGCGAGAACGTCGAGGCCCAGCAGGCCAGCATCAAGGCCCTGTTGGATCGCGGCATCGAGCCCGTCATCCGGCTGCTGCCCGGCAGCGACTACAACAAGACGATGGACCAGCTCTCCGACGCGGAGATGGAGTCCATGGCCAACGCCGCCAAGAAGCTCCAGGACATGGGCGTCAAGCTCATCCAGCTGGACAACGAGCCCAACCACGACGAGGGCGGCAAGCAGCTCTTCTCCAAGCTCGAGGCGCGCTACTCGCCCAACGCCACCGAGGCGCAGAAGCAGGAGTACGAGCAGGCCATGAACCGGTACGCCGACAATCTGGCGAAGACCATGTCCCTCATCGAGCAGAAGGCTCCTGGGATGGCGGTGGGCTTCGCGGCCTTCGCGCCGGGACGGCCGCACCAGGAGGAGATGTTCAACGATCTGGTGTGGAGGATGAAGTCGCACAACGATGCCTCGGGAGGCGAGCTCCTGAAGAACTCCTGGCTCGCCACGCACCCGTACAGCACCGGCCAGGAGGGGGACGGCGTCGCCCTGGCGGAGCACTGGCGGCACACGGCGGAGCAGGTGCTGGGCTTCCCCATCAAGTCGCTGGCCACCGAGGGCGGCAACGCCATCCGCCATGATCGCGCCACGACGGAGCAGCCCAGCTCCGACATCAACCTGGCCCAGATGCGCGCGGTGGCCAATGATCCCAACGCCACGCAGAACTACTGGCTCATCGGTGATCAGGTCCTCACCGGCAGCAGCGAGCCGGGCCCCTGGGAGATGGACTCGCTCGTCTACCTGAAGGAGGAGAACGGGCAGCTCGTCCAGAAGGAGAGCATCTTCTTCCAGAACATGCTCAAGGTGACCCGGGGCGAGATCGGCTGAGCGTCCGCCCCCGGACTCCACCCGACACCGGCGGCCCGCTCACACGAGGTGCGGGCCGAGGCTCAACGTTGGGCCTGGAGCGTCTGGACGCTCCGGGTACCGCCTCGCGACAGGGGGGCCTCGGTCTCCACCTGCAGCACGCGGCGCGCCTCGCTTTCGATCCACAGGATCATCTTCCGCGGCGCCTTCTCCGGCTCCTTCTCGCCGGTGGACTCGCGCAGCTCGACCTTGTAGCTCGCGACGTCCTTCTTCAGTCTCGCGAGACCCGAGACCGGGCCGGCGAAGGGAACGGAGACCCGCCAGGTGGAGAAGGGCGCTCCCGTCTCCATTCCCCCCGGGTCGAGCACCCGGACGCTCCCGGTGAAGCCCGGTGCCAGGGGAAGCGTGGAGAGGGCCAGCTCCAGCGGCGCACCCGGGAACAAGAGCGGCGTGTCTCCCACGTGCTGGTTGAACTTCACCGCACTGGCGCCCTTGCCCTCCGCGCGCAGGAAACCGTCGATGACTTCCAGCCGCCTCGAGGCACCGGGAGACCGGCTCACCCACCGGTAGGGAAGCAGGGTCTTCGCATCGAGCCAGAAGCGCTGCTCGAACGTCCCCGCCTGGGTGCGGCCCGTCTCGATGATGATGAGCGCGTCACGCTTCTTGTCGCGCTTGCGCTGGATGATGCGTTTGACCGTCGCCACGGAGAAGCTCCAGGGCATCCCCTCTCCGGGGAGCTTCTCCTGGATGCTCTGGTACTGGAGCATGCCTGGCTTGAGCAGCGAGGCCTGCACCCGCGCGGTGATGGAGGGAAGAGAGGGCTCGGGCCGGACCGAAGCGGAGGGCTCCGGGGTGGGCTGGGGCTCCGGAGCCAGGCTCGCGACGGCCTCGGACTTCCCCGGCGGGCCCTCCAGGCGAAAGGTGTTCATGAAGCGCTGGATGGCGTCCTCGGGGGGCAGCGTTTCACCGCCCACCTCGATGGCGGCGATCCGCGCGCCGATGAGCACCAACCGCCCCACTGTCCGATAGGTCGGCTCGTCGGTGGACTCGAGGCGGTAGTCGAGCGCGGGGAGATCGCCGACGTGTGTGGCCTCCTGGCGGACGATCCGGAAGCTTCCTTCCTCCGCACTCGTGTCCAGATGCTTCTGGAGGGACGCGGCGGGTGGCTTCGAGGACTCGGCCTGCGAGAGCGACGCGCTCAGGACCCACCCCTCCGCGGGGTACACATAGTGGCAGCCCGGCTCGTCCGCGTTCGCGTTCGCGTCGCAGGTGGGCGCCGCGGGAAACTCGATGCTGAACGGCCCGCCCGCGGGCGTCACCCGCTGGGGCGCGTCTCCGGGGGAGGGCTCGGCGGCCGAGGACGTGCCGCACAGCAGCGACAAGCCTACCGACAGACACAAGGACGCGACGACTCGCCGTGAACGGAAGCGCATGAGGGGGGTGTGTACCACGGTGGCCCCCGTGCCGTTCTACCCCGGGAGCGCGGGAGGAGCACCCGTTGTCAGCCCTGTCCCCGAGAGGCTAGAAAGTTCGGACCATGCCGACGAACGCTCCCGGACATCTGCTGCCCCTCGCGAATGGCTGGTCTCTCTGGAAGGACTTCTGCGTTCGTGGCGCGGGCTTCCCCGCGGAGGATGTGCTGCGGCTCGCCAGCCGGGAGCTCGCCTCGGCGGTGGACGCGTGGTTGGAGCTCGAGGAGCGCATCCGCGAGCTCCGTCAAACGCTCATCGCCACCCTCGACCGTGAACGGCAGGGGCTGCCTCCAGACGAGGCCCGCGCGCTCAACGGCGCCATCAAGCGGCTGGCCCGGGGAGGACTGCCCCAGGAGCTCCAGGCCGGGGACGAGGCCCGCACGCGCTTCGAGGCCCTGCGCTCCAGCCTGGCGGAGCTGGAGGCCGCCCGGGCCCGCCTGGACGCGCTGTTCGAGCGCGAGAGCACCCGTCTCGGCGAGGTCCTCCGGGCCCAGGCTCGCGACAGCCGGTTCCGCGAGGCCCTCGTGTGGCAGAACCGCGCCGCGCTCCACTCGGCCATCGAGCCGTTGCTGCGCAGCCCGCCGGATGAGCGTGGCGCCAAGGTCCGCACCCGGGAGCAGCTCGTCGCCAACTACCTCCAGCGCTACACCGTCAAGAACGACTCCATCGGCTTCTTCGGCCCGCTCGGCTGGGGCACCTTCTCCGAGGAAGGCCCCTCCGTCATGGCCCGGCCCGGCCCCTCGCTCATCGAGGGCCGCCGGGTGTCCCTCGACTTCTGGGCCATCGAGGCCCTGGCCCAGAAGTTCTCCAAGATGCCCGGCATCCGGCCGTGGCTCGCCCCCCGCCTCATGGCCTATGCGCGCATCGAGGGGCGCACCTTGCACATGCCCCTGGGCAGCGACGAGCTGTCCCCCACGGTGTTGCGCCTGCTCTCGCTGTGCAATGGCGAGCGGCTGGCCCGGGAGATCGCCCCCCCGGTGATCGCCGAGGGGCTGTTCACCTCGGAGGCGGACGTCTACGCGGCGCTGGAGGAGCAGCGGTCCCGCGGCGTCCTCGTCTGGGAGCTGGAGCTGCCCACCCTGGCGCTCGGGCGCGAGCGGGTGCTGCGGCAGCTGCTGGAGCGGGTGGGCGATGAGGCCGCGCGCTCCACCGCGCTCGCCCAGCTCTCGGAGCTGGAGGAGGCCCGCGAGGCCGTCGTCCGCGCGGCCGGAGACCCGGACGCGTTGGACCGGGCCCTCGGCGAGGTGGAGAGCCGCTTCAGCCGCCTGACGTCCATGGATGCCACCCGCAACGCCGGCATGACGTACGGCGGGCGCACCATGATCTACGAGGACTGCCGCCGGGGCCTCTCCGTGACGTTCGGTCCCGAGCTGCTCGACCGCATCCGGCGGCCCCTCTCGCTGCTGATGCTCGGCGGGCGCTGGTACAGCCACCAGCTCGGCCGCCGGTGTCATGAGGCCCTGCTCGGAGTCTTCCGCTCCCTGTGCGAGGGCCTGGGGACGGACACCGTGGAGGGCGTCCTGTTCTGGCCCGCCGCCGCCGAGCTCTTCCCCGAGAATGGCAAGCACCCCGCCTTCGCCGAGCCCCTGGTGGCCGACTACCCGGCGCGCTGGGCCCGCGTCTTCGGCCTGCCCCAGGCCCAGGGGCAGCGCGTGGTCGAGCTCACCTCGGATGCGATCGAGCCCCTCGTTCGCGAGCTGTTCGCCGCCCCCCATCCCGGCTGGCCCACGTCCCGCTACCACTCGCCGGATCTGATGATCAGCGCGAGGAGCCTGGAGGCCCTGCAGCGCGGCGACTATCAGGTCGTCCTGGGAGAGCTCCACTTCGCGGTCAACTCCCTCGAGCAGGAGTTCTTCATGGACTCGCACCCGGAGCCCGCGCGGCTGCGGGGCGCCATCGCCGAGGACGTGGGGCCGCGCTTCATCCCCGCCGTGATGAAGACCGACCTCTACAGCGGCCGCGGTGTCACGCCCCTCTCGGATCACCCCGAGGACGTGGTGTTCGAGTTCGGCGCCTCACGCTCCTGGCGTCCCCGCTCGCAGGTGGTGGCGCTCAGCGACCTGGTGATGCGGGTGGTGGACGGACGGCTCATGTCGTGCACCCGGGACGGCTCCCGGTGCTGGGACGTCATGCAGGTGGCGCAGATCATCCTCCCGGCCATCATGTTCCCGTTGCTGCCCCCGATGCCGTATGTGCCGCGCGTCACCCTCGACGGCCTCGTGGTGGCGCGCGAGGCGTGGCGCTTCCAGGTGGCCGAGCTGCCCTTCGTCCAGGCGCCCACCACCGTGGAGCGCTTCATCGGCGTGCGCCGGTGGGCCCGCGACCGGGGTCTGCCCCGCTTCCTCTTCTTCAAGGCCTCCTCGGAGCGCAAGCCCAGCTACCTGGACCTGGAGAGCCCCCACGCCGTGGACAACTTCCTGCGGATGCTCCAGGGCTCGCAGTCGGTGTTCGTCTCCGAGATGCTCCCGGCGATCGATCACACCTGGCTGCCGGATGCCGAGGGCCACACGTACACGAGCGAGTTCCGCATCGTCGCGGTGGACCCGGAGACCTGGCGGCCGGACTGAGGGCCTGCTCGAGCGCGTGTGGAGTGACGTCGCCACCTCGAGTGCTCTCCGGCCGGCGGGACAGGCTCCAGCCATGCTTGGCCCGGAGGGCCGTTTCGAGACACTTCCCGCGAGGCCCTCGCAGATGCCCCGGCGCTTCTGCCTCGGCGTGGCGAGCTGCCACCAGCCCTTCGATGACACGGGCGAGATGCACGAGCAGGGGCAGCGCCGCGGGCGCTACGGGACCCAGCCGGGCAGGGCGGCCGCCTGACGGATCCACTTCGCCAACCGCGCCTCGTCGAGCGGATCGTCCTCGTGGATGTCCAGGTAGCGCACTTCCTTTTGCTTGGACTCGCCGGGAGGGACAGGGCGAAGCGACGCGCCGCGGAAGAACGTCACCTTGATGTATTTCGTGAAGGTATGGAAGCTGAGGAACCAGCCCTGGCCCTCGACTCCGTAGAAGGGCGAGTTCCATTTGACCGCCTTGCGCACGCCGGGGACGGTGCGTGTGATGAGCGCGTCGAGGCGGCGCCCGGCGTCGCTCTTCCAGCCCGGCATGGCCGCGATGTAGGCCTGCACGGGGGCGTCGCCGTCGGCCTTCGCGATCTGAGGGTTGCCGCCCGCGAGGAGGGTCGGCTTCGCGGCCACCTTGCGTGGTTTGGCCGCCTTCGCGGCGACCTGCCTGGTGACGGCCTTCTTTGCTGCCTTCGCCGGCTTCTTGGATGTCTTGTTGGCCATTGCGTTCAATCTCACTTTCATCCGAGCCAGGAGAGGAGGGCGCGGACGGCGTCCTCGCGGCGCCGGGAGCTCTCCTGGACGCGCTGGAGCGTCCCCGCGAGCGCGCCCATGCCCTTCGAGGCCCGCTCGGGAGCGGTGCGGTAGTTCTCGGCGAGCTGCTCCAGTTGCTCGCGCAGCCGCGGGTGGCGCTCTCGCACCTGCGCGGGCCCGGTGTCCGGCTTCACCTCGGAGTGGAGCGCCGAGGCCAGCCGCTGCCACTCCTCGAGGCTCTGCCCTGTGCGTCTGGCGAAGCCACCGCGCACCATGGGCCTGACGAAGAACGGCATCGACGAGAAGTCGCGCCCCGTGTCCTCGAGGATGTTGCGGAGCGCGGCGACGAGCGTGACGGGGTCCTGGTTCATGGGGCGTGCAGCCTAACCCCACCGGCCCCCGGCTTCAGGCGGAACGTACAGGGGCGCCGGCCGAGGTGTTCTCGAGTGAAGCGATCAGGGACGAGGGCTCCAGGCGGAGCGGCAGGGCACGAGGCCCCCGGGCGATGATCGACCGCGACCAGTCGAGCTCCTTCCGCTGGAGCGAGAAGCCCCGGATGCGCGAGAAGAGCGCCTCCAGGCCGAGGCGTGCCTCCAGCCGTGCGAGCATCGCCCCCAGGCAGTAGTGGGGCCCGTGGCCGAAGGCGAGGTTGCTCGGGCTGTCGCGGTCGAGCAGGAACCGGTCCGCCTGGGGGAAGCGGCTCTCGTCGCGCATGGCCGCGCCCACCAGGGCCACGACGAGGGAGCCCCGGGGAATCGTCACACCGGACAGCTCCACGTCCTCCGTCGTCAGCCGGAGGCTGCTCTGTCCCGGTGGCTCGAAGCGGAGCACCTCCTCGATGAGCCGGGGGATGAGCGCGGGATTCTCGCGCACGCGCTCCAGCTCCCGCGGATGCTCCGAGAGCACCACCATCGTGTTGGCGAGCAGGTACACGGTGGTCTCGACGCCGGCCGGCACCAGGCCGAAGAGGAAGCTCAAGACCTCCTCGTGCGTCAGCTCACCGCGGAGCAGCTCGCTCACGAGATCCTCTCCGGGCCAGGCGCGCCGCTGCTCGATGAGCGCGTTGAAGCAGCGCTCCATCTCCTGGAGGCTGTGGCGGATCTCCTCCTGGCGCTCGGGCGAGGGCTGGCTGGCGGGGATGCTGACCAGATCATCCGCCCAGTGCTTCAAGCGCGGGGCCATGGCGGGCTCCAGGCCGAAGAAGAGGTTCAATACGCGGGCCGGGAGGGGCAGGGCGAGCTCCGCGATGAAGTCCACCTCCTGGCGGCGCACGGCGGCGTCGGCGAGTTCCTCGGCGATGGCGCGGATGCTCGGCTCCAGCCGGCTCAGCGCCGCGCCGTTGAAGGTCCGGCTGACGAGGGCCCGCAGGCGCGTGTGCTCCGGTGGATCCTTCATGACGAGCGAGTCCGCCGTGGGGTTCCGCTCCAACCAGGGCGGCCGGAAGCTCCGGCCCAGGCCCGCCGAGGAGAAGCGCCGGGGATCCTTGAGCACGGTCACCACGTCGTCGTAGCGGCTGACGGCCCACATGCCGCCCGGCTCCACCTGGCACACCGGCCCGCGCCGCAGCTCCGCGTACAGCGGATAGGGATTGGCTCTCACCTCGGGGGTCATCAGGTTCAGCGGCTGGCTCATGGTTCCGTTCCTCGTGTGAGGGGTTGCGGAACCCAGGAGGGCAAACGGCGGGCCAGCGCTCATCGCTCCGGAGTTTCAGAGGAGAGCGGGTTCACGAAGGTGGCGCCCGGGCCGGCGGTATCGGTCGAATCGACCGGGTGGGTCTTCCAAAGTGGAAGAGCGGGGGGGGGCTCCGTGGGGTGGGAGGCTCTGGTAGAGTCCGAGCGCTCGGGAGGAGCGTGTCATGTTCATCACGGTGCTGTGTGTGCTGCTCGCCATGCTGCAGCCCTTCGTGTTGTCGGTGCTGGCGCGCAGCTCCACGCGGAGGGGTGACTACCTGCCCAGCCCTCGCGAGTACAACGAGGGCCTCACCGGCTGGCACAAGCGGGCCCACTTCGCCCAGCTCAATGCCTTCGAGGCCTTCCCGCCGTTCGCCGCCGCCGTCGTCCTGTCCTGGTTGGCCGGCGTCCCCCACGGGCGCATCACCCTGTTGGCGGTGCTGTTCGTCGTGTTCCGCATCGGCCATGCCGCCTTCTACCTGGCGGACAAGCCGGGCCTCCGCAGCCAGAGCTGGAAGCTGGCCATGATGGCGGTGGTGGCCCTCTACGTGCTCACGCTGGTGCAGCTGGGCTAACGCTCGAGAACGAGCAGCTCCACGCGCCGGTTGAGCTCCCGGCCGCGCGCGGTGAAGTTGGGCGCCTTGGGTTGCGTGTCGGCGAGGCCCTGCGTCTCGAGGCGCGATGGCTCCAGGCCCGCGCCCACGAGCAGCTCCATCACCGCGCGGGCCCGTGCCTCGGACAGCTGCTTGCGCGCGCCCTCGTCACCCTCCTGGTTGTGGGTGTGGCCCTCGATGCGCAGCCGCCAGGTGGGGTTGCGCACGAGCAGGTCCACCAGCTGCGAGAGGCTGGCGCTGTCCGGCAGGGGAACGGGCTTTCCCTCGGGGAATCGCAGGGGTTTGGGCAGCTCCACCCGGCCGTTCTTGTCCTTGGCCAGCGCCTTCTTCGGCGCGCGTACCAGCGCGAAGTCCAGGGGCTGCGCGGTGCCTCCCTCGAGCCTCACCCGGCGCGTCTGGGCGAGGAGGCCGGGCGCGAGGACGTCCGCCACGTAGTCGCCCGGCGCCACCTCCACCTGCACGGGCGCCCGGGCCCCCTTCTTCAGCGACACCTGCTGCGCCGTGGCCCCGCGCAGCGAGACGGTGGCCGCCACGGGTTTCAGGCTCGACAGCACCCGCACCAGCAGCTTCGCCTTCTGCTGCCGTGCCGGGGGGGCCGGAGTGGGCGCTGGCCGCGGTGCCTCGGCCTTCTTCGCCGGGGGCGGAGGCGGAGGCAGCTCGGGGAGCGCGACGTCCTCGAGCTTGGCGATCATCTCCATGTTCACGCCGTGCGCCAGCTTGACCTTGAGCCGCGGATCCTTCGCCTCCGGGACCAGCACGGTGGTGGCCGTCACGTCCACGCGCAGCCCGTTCTGCGTCTGGAAGTTGAGTGTGGAGGTGAGGTTCCACAGCAGGCCGGACGTCGGGCTGAACATGTTCCACGACGCGTCCATGTAGACGACGTTGGTCACCAGCGTGTGCGGCCCATCCTTGACCTGCCGCGTCACCAGCACGTGCGGCCCCGGCGAGCCGATCTTCTCCACCGGCGGCGTGGGGAGCGGCTCTCCGTCCAGCGTGAAGTGGACCTCATCGAGCCGGTACTGCGTGGGATCCAACCCCACGAAGAGCAGCCGCATCTCCGGCGGCGGAGTGTTGACCATCTCGCTCAGCTGCCGGTCCAGCTCCGTGCGCACCTGGTCGACGGAGGGCGGCTCCGCGGCGTGCACCACGCCGACAGAGAGCACCAACGAGACCACGGTGGGCTTCAGCAGGGAGTCCAAGGGAGCGAATTCAGGCCTTTGACGCATAGCATCTCACGCCGGACGGCTCCTCCCCACTTCTCGGACAAGCCCGGTTGGAGGACAGGCGTCCTGTCTTCCTGCTATAACTTCTTATTCTCGGCCACTTCGAGAGGCTCCTTCACCCCCCCCGCCTCCAGGAGGTTCTTCCATGCACTTGTTTCCCAGGTCCGCAGGCCTGGCCCTCGTGGCCGCCTGCGCCGTGCTGCTCGGTGTGAGCGGCGAGGCCCATGCCACCGCGGGCGTGGTCTTCGTTCACGGCACCGGCGATCAGTCCGTCAGCTCGGCCACCAGCGGCTATTGGACCCAGAGCTCCATTGACACGATGCGCAATGGCCGGCCCTACCTCATCGTCGGCTATCCCGGCGCGAGCTGCGCGGGCTTCAGCCAGTGCAGCTGGGGCTCCATCGTGGATCAGATCGTCCCGTGGGTGAACGCCAACGGCATCTCCAGCTTCACCGTCATCACCCACTCCAACGGCTCGAGCCCGCTGCGCTACATGCTGGCCCACACCGGTGCGGTGAGCGCCAAGGGCTACGCCGTCAGCCAGGTGACGAGCAAGATCTCCCAGGTCATCTTCTCGGCGCCGGATCTGGCGGGCACGCCGCTGGCGGACCAGGTGACGACGAGCGGCTCGTTCCTCAACATCGCCAACAGCGTCGTCGAGTTCTTCGGCGGTGGCAGCTACAACAACCCGGCCGTCGTGCAGCAGCGCATGGACAACATGCGCGTGTACAACTCGAACGGCACCTTCGGCGGCACCCAGGGCGCCACCTCGGTGGGTGGCAAGCCCATCTCCGTGGTGCGTGGCAACCGCGTCTACGCCAACCTCTTCTCCAGTGACGCGCACTGCGGTGGCTACCTGTACTCCATTGGCCTCAAGGCGGCGGCGCTGCTCGGCTGGGGCAGCTTCAACGCCGGCACGGACGGCTTCATCGGCAATGACAGCTCCGGCTACTTCGGCAACATCATCATCGACGACGGCCGCCTCAACCACCACCAGTCGCGCCGCAGCTGCCACAACAGCGGCAACATCATCGCGCAGAAGGTGGCCAACGCCCCCATCCCCGCGCCCTCGCAGCAGACGTACGCCCCCGAGTACGCCGTGTCGGAAGCGGCCCAGGCCTGCAACAACTACGCGTCCGGCTACGCCACGGACTTCATGACCGGCAACACGGTGTGGAAGTACGGCTGCACCACCACCCAGCTCAACAACGGCTACATGGAGCCCGACTGCCTCATCGCCTATGGGCGCTCCAGCGGCTACACCATTCCGAGCACGGCGAGCTGGAACCCCTTCATCAACCCCTCCTACTACCCGACCTGGAGCCAGGTGTGCCCCGACTCGTGGCATGGCGACGGCATCTGCGACGCGTGCCTCGTGGCCAAGTACGGCTTCGATGCCACCACCGGCTCCACGGGCGCCAATGACTGCGTGCGCTCGCCTCCGGGTGGCTCCAACTGGTGCGGTGCCCTCGCCTGGGACACCTGGTACGGCTTCCACAACTACACCGTCGTGAAGGCGCTTCACTGAGCCCGAGAGAGAACGACCATGATCTTCCACCGCTCCATCGTTCAGTCCGCCAGCCTGTCGCTGGCGGTCCTCCTCCTCGGGGGCTTCACCCAGGAGTCCAACGTGTCCTCCACCCTGCGCAGCGCCTCGGGCGCCACGCTGGCCCCGGGTGACGTGGCCCCGGGCAAGCTGTACGCGCGTGATGCCACCGAGGCGCTCGGCAAGGGCCTCGTGTCGGTGTCCAACCCGGCCTCGCCCAAGCAGCCGCTCGCGGCGCCGCTCGCGCCCGAGACGCGCCGCTCCAAGTCCACCATGCTGCACGTGGCGCCGGGCTCGGCCCCCACCGAGGTGCGGCTCCCCATCACCGCGCCCGAGGACGCGTGGGTGATGTTCATCCCCAAGAGCAACAACCCCAAGCTGGGCGAGGAGGCGCTGCATGACGTGGCGCTCTTCGATCCCCAGGGCGTGCGCGCGGACCAGCGGGCGTCGCGTGCGGCCCACGCGGCGCTGGGCATGGACGCCGAGCGCATGAAGGCCGAGGGCGTCTCCCGCCCCATCTCCATGCTGCGCATGGACGCCAAGAACACCCGCGGCCTCTACAAGGTGAAGGTGGGCGCCAAGGCGGCCGCGCTGGGCCTCGCCATCGAGGTGCGGGAGCCCTCGTCCTCCATCGAGCTGTCGCTCACGGCCTCGGCGATGCAGCTGTTCCCGGGCAGCGACGGCTACGTGACGGTGGGCGTGACGTCGGCCGAGCCGGTGAAGCACGTGCGCTACGAGGCCTCGCTCTACAACCCGCGCTTCGAGCGCGTCCGCACGGTGCCGGTGGTGAAGGTGGGCAACGAGTACCGCGCCATGGTGTCGCGCGCGATGGACGAGCGCGATGAGCCGGGCTCGTGGGTGCTGGAGGTGCGCGCGGTGGGCTCCGCCGGTGGGCAGGACTTCGACCGGCTGGCGCAGACGGCGTTCGGCTTCGCGGTGCCCACGGCGCGCATCGCGTCCGCGGGCAAGGCGCGGCTGGTGCGCGAGGCGGGCGGCAAGGTGACGGCGCTCGAGCTGGACGTGGTGCTCGAGAGCCAGGCGCTGGACCGGTACGAGGTGACGGGCACGCTCGTGGCCACGGACGCCCAGGGCGTGGAGCGCCCGGTGGCCGAGGCGCAGGTGACGGACCTGCTCGGCGCGGGCACGCACACGCTGACGCTGCGCTTCGAGGCGGGCCACGCGGGCCTGTCCAAGCTCGAGGGCAGCTACGCGCTGCGCGGGCTGCAGCTGTACTCGCTGGGCACCAACACCCTGTACCACCGCCTCGCGAAGGGCCTGGACATCCGCATGCCGGCGGTCCGCGCCTCCGAGCTCGCCGCCGCCGAGGTGACGCCCGCCATCGACGGCCTGCTGCGCGCCGGTGAGTTCGACGTCGGTCAGTAGTGTAGGGTAGGGGAACACCGTTCGAGGTGTTCCCCTATGGCCCACCGCGATTTCAGCCGGGGCGAGTTCCTCGCCCTCTCTGGCCTGCTGGCCGGCTCCACGCTCCTGAAGGGCACGGCGCACGCCGCCGCGCCCAAGCCTCCCCCCGCGCCGAAGAAGGAGGTTCCAGCGGCCAGCCCGGCTCCGGCCACGCCGCCCGGCCCCACGCGGGAGGACTTCGAGCGTCTGCGCCGCGGCTGCCGCGCGTCTCTCACGCTCGGCACTTCCGGCAACGAGGGCGCCGAGCTGATCCGCATCGGCGAGTGGGTGCAGCGCCAGGGCCTCATGGGGGACGTGTACGGCAATGGCGAGCTCGTCCAGTCGCTGGAGAAGCGCGTGGCGGGCCTGCTCGGCTTCGAGGACGCGTGCTTCATGCCCACGGGCACCATGGGCCAGCTCATCGCGCTGCGCATGTACGCGGACGCCGGGGGCAAGCGCACCTTCGGTGTGCACCCCTCGTCCCACCACGTGCTGCACGAGAACGACAGCTACGCCGTGTTGCACGGGCTGCGCGCGGTGAACCTCTTGCCCTGGACGCGGCCGGTGCTCGCCGCGGACGTGCGCGAGGCCCGCGAGCCCCTGGACGTCGTCAGCGTGGAGCTACCGGTGCGGTGGCTGGGCGGGCAGCTCCAGACGTGGGAGCAGTTGGAGGAGCTCAAGCGCACCTGCCGCGAGCAGGGCGTGAAGCTGCACATGGACGGCGCGCGCCTGTGGGAGAGCCAGCCCTTCTACGGGCGCTCCTACGCGGACATCTGCCGGGGCTTCGACTCCGTCTATGTGTCCTTCTACAAGATGGTGGGCGCGCTGGGCGGGGCCATGGTGGCGGGCTCCCGTGACTTCATCCGCACCGCGCGCCTGTGGCGGCACCGGCATGGCGGCAACATCTTCCAGCTGTGGCCCTACGCGGCCTCGGCGGCCATGCGCCTGGACGACACGCTGGCCCGCATCCCCGGCTACGTGCAGCGCGCGAAGTCCCTCACCGAGGCGCTCGCGGCGGACCCCCGGCTCACCGTGCTGCCCCGGCCCGTGCAGACGAACCTCTTCCGCGTCTTCGTGCGCGCCGACGCGGGGGCCCTGAACCGTCAGCGCGATCGCATCGCGCGCGAGACGGGCATCTGGGTGGCCAACGGCTTCAGCCCGACGCGGGTGCCCGGCGTCGTCGAGACGGAGCTGCAGGTGGGCGAGGGGCTCACGGGAATCGACGACGCGGAGGCCACGCGGGCCTTCCTCCGGTTGCTCGAACCGGCGTAGCCGCCAGGGGCGTGACTCCGGGCGCCCGCATGCACGGACGCTCGGGAGACCGGGGGGCTTTTGTGAACTTTCCTGATGCTTCCCGTGCGGCCTAGAAGTTGGAATCGCGTCCTGGTGATTGTTTGTGTATCCAGCGTCTCGCGGCCGAGTCGCCCCCCACCATGTCCGACACCCTCGACTTCCAGGCGCTCTTCAACCACTCCCCCAACCCCTACATGGTGCTGGAGCGTGAGCTCCGGTACGTCGCCGCCAACGAGGCCTATCTCCGGCTCACGGTGAGCCGGCTCGAGGAACTCGTGGGGCGCTCCATCTTCGAGGCGTTCCCCCTGATCCCGCGGACCCCGACAACGCCAACGCGCGGATGCTGCGCACGTCGTTCGAGCGGGTCCTCACCCGGCGGGCGCCGGACATCCTGGCGCTGCTCCCCTACCGGGTGCCCGTGAGACGCCGGAGGGCGTGGTCGTGGAGGAGCGCTTCTGGAGCGCCACCCACACCCCCATCCTCGACAAGCGGGGGAGGTGGCCTTCCTCCTCCAGCACATGGACGGTGAGGCCGCCCCCTCCCGGGGTGCCAGGTGACCCGGGAGTGTCCGGCGGATGACACTTCCGAGGGGGGCTCGTTATGCTCGCCCCGCATGAGCGCCCGTTCCAACCCGGCCTTGCCGCCCGACGAGGTGGCCGAGAGTCTCTTCCATGCCGAGCATGAGACCCTGTTGCGCGCCATCCTCGGCAACTCCACCGATGGCTTGTTCGTGGTGGACGCGCAGAACCGCATCCTCTACGCCAACGACATGGTTCGGAGGATCCTCGGCCCCGGGTTCATGAACCACACGCACTACGACCCGAGGAACTGGAGCGAGCGCAACGGCCTCTTCTACCCGGACACGCGCACGCCGTACCCCGCCGAGGAGCTTCCGCTCTACCGCAGTCTCCGGGGTGAGCAGCCGCCCGAGGTGGACCTCTTCGTCCGCAATGCCGCCCACCCGGAGGGCCGTCACTTCCGCGTGAGATCCAGGCCCGTGCGCGACAGCCACGGACAGCTCCTGGGGGCCATCACCAACCTGAAGGACACCCACGATCAACGCCAGGCCGAGGCCGTCCAGCGCCGCAGCAAGCTGCGCTTCCAGCTCATGCTGGAGACCGCCCAGGAGGGCGTCTGGATGATCGACGCCGACAGGCGCACCACCTACGTCAACCAGTACGCGGCCACGCTGCTCGGCTACACGCCGGAGGAGATCCTCGGCAGGCACCTCTTCGAGTTCATCTGCCAGGAGGAGCTCGCCCGCTCGACCCAGGAGCTCGCGACGCAGGAGAGCGAGGGCCAGGCCGTCCTCGTCCATGACTTCCGGCTGATGCGCAAGGATGGGACGCCCGTGTGGACCCTGATCGCCGCCTGCCCCGTCCAGGACGAGAGCGGCGGATACCTGGGCTCGCTGGCCATGATCACCGACATCTCCCAGCGGCGCGAGAACGAGGAGAAGGCGCGCCGGCTCAACGCGGAGCTGGAGCAGCGCATCAGCGAGCGCACGGCCCAGCTCGAGTTCTCCAACCGCGAGCTGGAGTCCTTCGCCTACTCGGTGGCGCATGATCTGCGCGTGCCGCTGCGCAGCATCTCCAACTTCACCCAGGCGCTGTCCGAGGACTACTCCGCCACGCTCGACAGCACCGGCCGGGACTACCTGCAGCGCATCCGCGCCTCGTCCCAGCGCATGGCCGAGCTCATCGACGGCATCCTCGCGATCTCCCGCGTCAACAGCGCGGAGCTGGTGGAGACGGACGTGGACCTGTCCGGCCTGGCGAACACCGTCGCCGAGCAACTCCAGCGCTGGGCGCCCGAGCGCACCATCCGCTTCCAGATTCAAGAGGGGCTGGTGGATCGCGGGGATGCCCAGTTGCTGCGCCTGGTGCTGGAGAACCTGATGGGCAACGCCTGGAAGTTCACCCGCGAGAAGCCGGTGGCGGAGATCGCGTTCGGCACGCTGCCGGGGACGGGGAACGGGCGCGTCTACTTCGTCCGGGACAACGGGGCGGGCTTCGACATGGAGTACCAGAAGAAGCTCTTCGGTGTCTTCCAGCGGCTGCACACGCAGCAGGAGTTCGAAGGGCACGGGGTGGGGCTGGCCACCGTGCAGCGCATCATCCGCCGCCACAAGGGGCGCGTGTGGGGCGAGGGCCGGGTGTTGCAGGGCGCCACCTTCTACTTCACCCTCCACGAGCTCGCTGGCCCTCCACCCGCCTCCCGCTGAATCCAGAGGAAACCCCATGTCGAATCTCGATCCGAACCTGCGCCGGGAGACTTTCGGTTGGTACAGCCACCGGCTGGGCATGGACATGCCCATCGTCCGCTACGGCCACTGGGGCCCGGCCCTGCTGCTCTTCCCCACCGCCGGAGGTGACTTCCTCGAGGCCGAGCGCATGGGACTCATCCAGAGCGTGGCGCACCACCTGTTCGCCGGCCGGGTCCAGATCTTCAGCATCAACAGCATCAACCCCTGGGCGTGGATGAACGAGGGCCTGCCGCTCCACCAGAAGGCGCACAACCAGGCGCGCTTCTCGGAGTACGTGGAGGAGGAGGTCGTCCCGCACATCCGCCGCTGTCTGGGGAACGACCACGCGCGCCTCGGCGTGGCGGGGGCCAGCTTCGGCGCCTTCCACGCCGCCAATGCCTTCTTCCGGCGCCCGGACCAGTTCGAGCTGCTGCTCGGGCTGGGCGGCTTCTACGATCTCCAGGGAGAGTTCCTCCACGGCTACTGGAGCGACGACGTCTACTTCAACAACCCCGTCTCCTACGTGCCGAACCTGCCCGAGGGCCAGCGCATGGACCTGCTCCGGCACCACAGCCGCATCCATCTGGTGACGAGCCGCGGCGCCTGGGAGAACCCGGGGTACTCCGAGCACCTCAGCCAGCTGCTGCACCAGCGGGGCATCCCCCACAACCTGGACATCTGGGGCCACGACATGCCCCACGACTGGCCCACGTGGTACCGGCAGCTGGACCACTACATGGCCGAGCGGCTCGGGTACTAGACGGCCTTCCGGGGAGTCATCCCCTCCCGTGCCTGGAAACTATCCGTTGCATCGGGGGAGTGAGAAAGGCATGCATCGGGGATGCCTCATTTCACGTCCCGATTCATCGACTCGATGCCTGGAGATCCGCTCCAGGACGCGCGGCCGCGCCAGGTCCAGGGCGCCCTCTGGTCGAAGGTGCAGCCGACGCCCGTGTCGGCGCCCCGCATGGTGGCGTACTCGAAAGAGGTCGTGCAGCTGCTCGGCCTCGAGGAGGAGACGCTGCGCTCCCCCGAGGTCGTGCGGGTGCTCGCGGGCAACGCGCTGTGGCCGGGCATGGTGCCGTACGCGGCCAACTACGGGGGACACCAGTTCGGCAACTGGGCGGGGCAGCTCGGAGACGGCCGCGCCATCGTGCTGGGGGAGCTGCTCGCTCCGGACGGCCAGCGGTACGAGCTGCAGCTGAAGGGCGCGGGCCGGACGCCCTATTCCCGCCGGGGGGACGGGCGCGCGGTGCTGCGCTCCTCCATCCGCGAGTTCCTCTGCAGCGAGGCCATGCACCACCTGGGTGTGCCCACCACCCGCGCGTTGTCGCTGGTGGCCACCGGGGACGAGGTCATCCGGGACATGTTCTACGACGGCCATCCCGAGGCCGAGCCCGGTGCCATCGTCTGCCGGGTCGCTCCGAGCTTCCTGCGCTTCGGCAACTTCGAGCTCTGCACCAGCCGCGATGATCTGGGGCTGCTCGAGCAACTGGCCCGCTACACCGTGAAGCACTTCTTCCCCGAGCTCGGCGAGCCCGGGAAGGACACCTACGCCGCCTTCTTCCGCGAGGTGGCGCGGCGCACCGCCCGGCTCATGGCCCACTGGCAGGCGGTGGGGTTCGTGCACGGGGTGATGAACACGGACAACATGTCCATCCTCGGCCTCACCATCGACTACGGGCCCTACGGGTGGCTGGAGGACTTCGATCCCGGCTGGACGCCCAACACCACCGACGCCATGGAGCACCGCTACCGCTATGGCAACCAGCCCAACATCGGCATGTGGAACGTCGAGCGGCTGGGGGTCGCGCTCCTTCCGCTGCTGGAGGACCAGGAGGCGCTGGTCGAGGAGGGGCTGATCGAATACCAGCGCACCTTCTCGGAGGAGCTGTCGCGGCGGTTCGCGGCGAAGCTCGGGCTGTCCGCGTTGGAGGGCCAGGGCGATGTCGGGCTGGTGAACGAGTGCTTCGCCTGGCTCGCCGCGCACGAGACGGACATGACGATCTTCTTCCGCGGGCTGTCGCAGGTGGTCACCCTGCCGGAGGCTCCGCGCGAGCTGCCCCGGCCGGTGCGCGAGGCCTTCTACGGGCCCGTCCCGGAGGCGCACGCGGCCCGGGTGCTCGAGTGGCTGAGCGCGTGGTGGCAGCGCACGAGGAGTGAAAAGGCACCGCCCGCGGAGCTGGCGCGGCGGATGGACGCGGTGAATCCCAAGTACGTGATGCGCAACTGGCTCGCCCAGGAGGCGATCGACGCCGCGCACGACGGGGACGACAGCAAGGTGCACGCGCTGCTCGAGGTGATGCGCCGGCCGTACGAGGATCAACCGGGCCGCGAGGCCTACGCGGCGAAGCGGCCCGAGTGGGCGCGCTCGAAGCCGGGCTGCTCGGCCCTCTCGTGCAGCTCTTGAGCACGTTCTGCTAGGTTTCCTCCCATGGGAGTGGACATGGATCGAGCCAGAGACTTCGCGCGGCAGGGCTACCTCGTACTTCCCGGTTTCGTCCCGCCGGCCGCCTGCGATGCCTTGAAGGCCCGGGCCGAGCAGCTGGTGGCCGGCTTCCAACCGGAGACGGTCTCCATCTTCACCACGAATGATCAGACGCGGACCTCGGACGAGTACTTCCTCGGCTCGGGGGACGACATCCGCTTCTTCTTCGAGGAGAACGCCTTCCGGCCGGATGGCTCGCTGCGCCAGGACAAGGCGCTGTCCATCAACAAGATCGGCCATGCGATGCATGATCTGGATCCGCTCTTCGAGCGGTTCTCCCGCACGCCGGAGCTGGCGGGGCTGGCCTCGGAGCTGGGCCTGACGCAGCCGGTGCTGCTCCAGTCCATGTACATCTTCAAGCAGCCCCACATTGGCGGTGAGGTCAACTGCCACCAGGACGCGACGTTCCTGTACACGGAGCCGTCCACCTGTCTGGGCTTCTGGTTCGCGCTGGAGGACGCCACGCTGGAGAACGGCTGTCTGTGGGCGCTGCCGGGCGGGCACACGCTGGGCTTGAAGAAGCGCTTCGTGCGCGCCGCGGGAGGCGGCACGGCGTTCCAGGTGTTGGATCCCACGCCGCTGCCCGAGGAGGGGATGGTGCCGTTGGAGGTGGAGAAGGGCACCCTGGTGGTGCTCCACGGGCTGCTGCCCCACAAGAGCGGCGCCAACACGTCGTCCAAGAGCCGCCACGCCTACTCGGTCCACCTCATCGATGGAACGGCCCGCTACCCGGAGGACAACTGGCTGCGCCGCGCTCCCTCGCGGCCGCCCCGCGGCTTCGGTCCCCTCGCGAACGGCTGAACAGGCTTCAACTCCCGCGCAACTGCCGCCCGTTGCTCCGGGTACGCCTTCCCGCGGGTGACCCTCTGAACTTTCCGTATCCGTGGAATCAGGGAGGTCCGTGGATAGGGTCCAACACGGGAGACACCTGTCAGCCCGGTGGTGTATGGGGGTACCTCCCCTCGCAGTCCCCCCCAGAGGAGCCCCCCATGCGTCATCTTGGAACAGCCCTTCTCGCCGCGAGCCTGTTGGCCGGTTGCGGTGGTACCGAGCCCGAGTCGTCCAACGCGTCCATCGCGCGGCAGCAGGCGCCGCTCACCACCACGGACGTGGACGTGTCCCCGGAGTGCCAGGGCATCCTCCAGTTCGCGAACACGGCGTCCTACGAGACGCTGGACGCGTACCTGCCGAGCGATGTCGTCTCCAACCTCGTCGCCCGGCGGTCGGTCTCGCCGTTCGTGTCCCTGGCGGACATCTCCTCGGTGCGGCTGGTCGGTCCGGCCCGTCTCGAGCAGCTCGCGGGCGGCGCCCGGGCCCAGGGCTTCATCGGCTCCAGCTGTGTCGGCATCCTGGACGGCCTCGCGGTCTCCACGGATGACGCCGCCGCGATCGTGTCCCTGGTGAACACCATCAGCGACTCCGAGCTGCACGACGTGCTGCCGGACGCGTGGAATGGCGCCGTGAACCTGCTCACCCTGCGCCCGTTCACGTCCGTCCAGGCCATCTCCAACGTCGCGGGCATCGGCGAGGTGAGCCTGCGCAACATCCGCAACTCGGCCACGCTGAGCCGGCCCCTCGAGGCGCTCATCGACGCGGCGAATGCGGTGGGCAACCAGGGGAACAGCGGTGCGTACATGGCCCGCCACTTCGACTGGTGGCAGGAGGTGACGGGCAACGGCTCCTACCGCTACGGTGGGCTGGAGTGCTTCGGGCTCGAGCCGAGCAGCGTCCCGTATGGCGCCACCGTCCGGCCCTACCTGGCCGACGCCGCCGAGGTGCGTGCCGAGTTCGTGAGCACGCTGTCCTACGCCAACCGGTACAACCAGCTCTCCAGCAGCGTCATCTCCGCCGGCCTGGCGAACCTGGATGAGCGGATCGCTGGCCGCTCGTTCAAGGGCTGCTACTTCAGCTACGCGGACGATCCCTGGAGCGGGCACAGCGCCGCCATCTTCGTGGACACCGTGAACGGCTTCAGCCTGATGACCGACACCTACTGGGTCGAGTGATCGCACCGCGCTCCGGGGTGAGGGGCGCTCCCTCCCCCGGAGTGGCGGCTCCCTACGGCCAAGCGAGGAAGGCCCCCTGCTTCACGGACCACAGCTCCCGGCCATGCTCACCGTCGTTGGCGACGAAGAAGAGCCGCGAGCCGGAGGCGGTGAGCTGGAGCGGGGCGGCGCTCGCCGGGCCCTCGTGGATGTCCGCGAGGCGGTGGGTGCCCTCGGGCGTGCCGTCCGACGTCCACAGCTCCACGCCGCTCACGCCGTCCGAGGCGGAGAAGGCGAAGGCGCCCTGGTGGCCCATGGGCACGAAGGGGGCGAGGCCCACGCCGCTGCTCTCGGAGCCGGGCAGCACGTCGCGCAGCAGGACGGTTCCCTCGGCCGTGCCGTCGCTCTTCCATGGCTCGGTGCCGTGCACGCCGTCATCCGCCGCGAAGAAGAGGCCGCCGCCAATGGCGTACAGGCGCGCGGGGAGCTTCTGGTACGCATACGTCACCGGGAAGGAGGAGGCCGCTCCCGGGGCGACGTCCGCGACGAGCACGGTGCCCTCGGCGGTGCCATCGCTCTTCCACAGCTCGCGGCCGTGCACGCCGTCCTCGGCGGTGAAGAAGAGCGTTCCTCCCAGGTCCACCAGATCATAGAGGCTGGAGCCGCTCCGGCCCGGGAAGATGTCCTTCACGAGCACGGTGCCCTCGGCGGTGCCATCGGTCTTCCAGAGCTCCTCACCGTGGATGCCGTCGTTGGCGGTGAAGAACAGGGCCGTCCCCACCGGGAGCATCTCGGAGAAGCCGTAGCTGTAGATGGCGCTGCCCGTGCCCGGGAGGACGTCCTTGACGAGCACGGTGCCCTCGGTGGTGCCATCGCTCTTCCACAGCTCGCCGCCGTGGACACCGTCGTTGGCGATGAAGAAGAAGCCGTTCCCGGCGCGCGTCAGCTTCATGGGGCCGGAGCCGCTCCGGCCCGGGACGAGCTCCTTGAACAGGACGGTGCCCTCCACGGTGCCATCGCTCTTCCACAGCTCGCTGCCCGAGGCGCTCTCGTAAGCGGAGAAGAAGAGGGTGGAGCCCAGGGCGACACGTGACGTCACATCCCCGCCGGTGAAGCCGCGGAGCTCGAGCGTGCCGGCCGGGGTGCCATCGCTCTTCCACAGCGAGGCCGCGAAGTGGTTCGTCTGGAAGAAGAACACCGAGTTCCCCGCGGGAGTGAACGCGGTGGTGCGCACCCAGGGATCGGTGCTGATGAGTGGCTGGAGGAAGGTGGTGCCCTCGGCGGTGCCATCGCTCTTCCACAGTCCGGAGCCCTGCTCGGAGGTGGCGGTGCAGAAGAGCGTGCCCTCCACGTCCGTGAGGGACTGGGGATGGGAGGCGTTGGCGCGGAAGAGGTCGCGCAGCAGGCGGGTGCCACCGGGCGTCCCGTCCGTCACCCAGGGCTCCTGCCCGTGCAGGCCGTCATCGGCCCAGAACAGCACCCGGTTCCCCATCCGCGTGAGGTTCGACGGCGTGCGCAGGCGCTCTCCCTGGGCCGTCTGGAAGGGCAGGGTTCCCTCCACCGTCCCATCGGTGAGCCACAGGCGCGTCTCGCCCGAGGGCTCGCGGGCGGTGAAGAGCAGCCGGCCATCCGGGAGGGCGGCGCTCGTCCGCTGCTCCGAGGCCTCCGGCAGGCCGAGGTTCGCGAGCAGGAAGGTGCCCTCGGACGTGCCATCGCTCCGGTAGAGGCGGCCGTCCGTCGTCGAGAGGAGCAGGGTGTTCCCCACGGCCAGGGCCGAGGCGCTCAGGGATTGGATGTCGGAAGGAAGGTCCACGACCTCATGGCTCCCCGTCCCGGTGCTGTCGCTCTTCCACAGCGCCAGGCTCGGGCCCCAGGTGAAGGTGTCCGGGAGGGCGTAGGAGTCCGGGTCGTAGGCCGCGCCCGGGAGGGAGAAATAGAGCGCCCCGCCGGCGGCGGTGTGCACGGTGAGCGAGCTCTCGTACGGATTGAAGCCCGAGAGCTCGCCCGTCCCCTCGGGAGTGCCATCGCTCGTCCACAAGCTGGTACGCCAGTTGTAGCCGCCGTTGAGGAAGACCCTCGCGCCGGAGGTGAAGAACAGGGGGTTGCTCCAGCCCGTGATGTGGCCGACCGACGCGAGCGGCACCGTGCCCTCGGCGGTGCCGTCACTCTTCCAGAGCACGTTGTCCATGAAGGCACGGGCGTCCACGAAGAACAGCGTTCCCTCCGCGCAGACGACGGCTCGCGGGGGCTGCTCATAGGCGGTCTGGGGGTAGATGTTCACCGAGGCGAGCAGGACGGGGCGCTCGGGAGTGCCCTCGAGCGTCCACAGGCCCTGCGGATCGCGGAAGAAGATCCGGCCATTGCAGGCGGTGAGCTCACCGGGGCGGTCGAGCGGCAGGCCCTCGGGCCGCGGGAGCTCGAGGGTCCCCTCCGGCGTGCCATCGCTCTTGAACAGCCGGTTGCCGAGGCGCTCGTCATTGACGGCGAAATAGACGGTGTCGCCCACCGCGGCGAGCCACTCATGGAGGAAGCCGATCGCCGTCCTGGAGGTGAACTGCCGGACCAGGCGCGTTCCCTCGGGAGTTCCGTCCGTCTTGAAGAGCGCGGAGCCGCCGTTTCCATCGCGGGCTCCGAAGTAGGCCGTTCCGCTCGCGGTGACGACGGGGGGCGTGAACGCCCACGAGGTGTCCGCCCCCGCGGGGAGGGACTCGTCACTTACCTGGAGGTCCTTCACCAACGCGGGCCTGAGCCCGGGCGGCGGGGACTGCTTGAACGCGCTGGAGAGGAGGGAGGCCTCCTGCTCGGGCGCGGGGCCGGTGCAGCCGAGGGCGAAGGAGAGCAGCAGGGGTGACAGGGGACGGAGGGGGTGTCTGGCTTTGAGGTGCATGAGCGCGGCCGTGTGCAATGGCCGTGCTCGGCTGCCTGTCCCACGAGCAGGCGCTGCTCGTCAGAGGGAGCGGCCGGGGTTTCCACGACGCGCCAGCGCCGCGCGGGAGCAGCGGACTGACGTTTTTCGTCCCGCTCCGTGCCCTTCTTCGTCAGTGCTTGTCCCGGGCCAGCAGTGGTCCCACGAGCAACTGCTCCGACTTCTGCGGCTCCCCGAGACGCCAGCTCTGTCCGGAGCCGCTGTAGGGGTACAGCAGGAAGAGCGAGGAGGTGCGTGTCTCGATCTGGACACCCAGGCCGGATTCGCTTCCGGACTCGAGCGTGGTGACGATTGCGATGGCCCCGACATCGGCCGAGCCCGCGGCTCGCTCGAGATGCGCGAGGGTGGCCTCGAACAGCTCGTCCCAGGAGGCGCGTGGCAGTTGGTCCCGGGGAAAGAAGGTCTTGGGGTTGTCGCCCGCCGGGTCGAGCGTCAGGCCGAACGGGAGCACCGAGCCTTGCTTCCGCAGCAGGAGCAGGCCCGCTTCACGCGCCACATGCAGCGTCTTCCCCAACAACTCCTCGTCGTTCATCTTCGCCATCTCCCCTCCTTGGATCCTACCGGGGGCTCCCCCGGGTGCGGTCATGTGCCCTCGCTCTCGGAGGGCCAGCACCAGCAGACACACCCCGAGCAGGACCAGGCCAGGAATGAGAAGCCTTCTCGGAAACGAGGGAGCGCGCATCGGCCCCTGCATAGCATCTCCCGAGTGCTCGCGGATGGCACTACCGGTAGAAGTGGTCCGCGAGGAGGCGCGAGTTGAAGAGCATGGCGTCGTAGCTGGTGTAGACGCCGTGCCCGAAGCACGTGGCCAGGCAGTTGGGCAGGGCGCCCGTGCCCCGGTCGCCATAGTCGACGAGGTAGCTGAATCCGTCGCGAGGCACGCGCGCGCCGTGGCGCACGTGCTGGAGCCACGCCTTCACGTCGTAGCCCGCGCCGAGGATGGCATCGAGCCGGGCGGCCAGCTC
The DNA here is from genome assembly GCF_057119385.1 of Archangium sp. Taxonomy (NCBI): domain Bacteria; kingdom Pseudomonadati; phylum Myxococcota; class Myxococcia; order Myxococcales; family Archangiaceae; genus Archangium; species Archangium sp. The sequence goes on from NZ_DBNGVP010000004.1 coordinate 28,199, forward strand.
CCGCTCCCGGGCGTTGCCCGGAGGAATGTCCGAGCCGGCGATGCCCCACAGGTGCACGTAGTCGCCGCTCTCGGTGTGGAGGACTCCGGCGACGGTGTTTCCGCGCGGCTCGGCTCCCCGGTGGTTGATGACGTGGAGGACGCGGCACTGCCGGCCGGTGGCCCAGCCGTAGCGCGGGGGCATGCCGAAGGTGGCGATGTCGAGCCGCGCGCGGGCCACCGTGCGGGCCATGTCCTGGAGGGCCTCGGTGGGCTCGCCCGCGTCGCGCACGGCCTGCCAGAGGGCCTCGGCGGTCCGCGCCGGGTAGACGAGCTGCGTGAGCAGGGCGAGCACCTGGCCACCGTGGCTGTGCCCCAGCAGCAGCGCCCGCTTGTTGCCGAGCTCCGAGGAGGCGAGGAGCTTCAGCAACTGCACGGCCGCGCGCAGGCGGGCGACGTGGTTGTTGGCCGAGCTCCAGACGAAGCGCGTGGTGGGGATGTCGACGCCCAGCGCCTTCTGGAAGAGCGAGACGTACTCGGGGGTGTAGTTGCCCAGGTCGCGCAGGACGCGATCGCTCGGGAGCTTGGAGAGGCGCTGCAGGGACGGCATGAGGCCGGGGCCCAGGGCCGAGAGGGGCCCCTCGAGCGCGGAGAGCAGCTGGGTGGGGTCATGGCCCACGAAGGTGCCGTGCACGAAGACGACGTGGCGCACCCCGGCGCGGCGCAGGCGGAGCCCGGCCTGGGCCATGGCCTCGCGCCAGGCGGGGGATTGGGCCTCGAGGACGGGCGTGTCGCGGACGATGGGCGGCATGGCCTCGAGCGCCCGCACCGCGAACGTCCCCGGCTGTGGCGCGGCGTCGTACTGCTGGGGCTGGCAGGGGGCTGGCTTCGGACGGCGCCGCCACGCGATGAGGAGCCCGGCGAGAACCGCGGCGAGAAGGAGGAGCGTGAGCGCGAGCCACATCGGGTGCTGCATGGCGCGCCAGCTTATCGGAATCTGGGAAATCCGGCGCAACTCCATGAGGGACGCCCCGACAATTCCGGATTGATTCGAGCCTGCTCACGTCCAACACCTGGACCCAGACGAAGGCGGTGGGCTCGAAGCTGTGGATCGCCCTCTACACGGGCACGCCGGGCAATCCGACGATCGGGTCTGCCTTCCCGAGCCCGATTGATGGCATGCCCGGACCCAATACGTACGCGGGCCTGGCGAACCTTCTGGACTGAACCGGCAACGGGGCGCCGCCGGGTGGACGAGGCCTCTGTCCACTGCGTGGCGCCTCGTTGCCCCTCTGGTGCGGGTGCCAGGGCTTCTCGCGTGACTACAGCTTCCCGGGGGTCCGGGGCATTCAGTGGCCTCGGGGAGGGGAAGACCATGAGACCGGGAGCCAGACGGCTGTCGATGCTGTTGCTGGCGTTGAGCCTCACCCACTGCGGAGTGTCTTCCGAGGACAGGGAGCAACCGTCCTCGGACAGGGTGATGGAGGTGGACGAGGCGCTGGCGGCGGCTGACTGCGTTCCGGCCACGCGGCTTCTGGAGATCACACGCATCCGGGGGCCGGAGGGAATGGTCGCCGTGGGGGACCAGCTCTTCTTCATCGTCGCGGGCTTCACGGACTGGTCGCTCTGGAAGAGCGACGGGACGACGTCCGGCACGGTCAGGGTCAAGGTCATCGCGCCCATCACCGCCCCCGAGGGCCCGCGGGCACTCACGGAAGCCCGGGGGCTCCTCTTCTTCTCCTCCAACGGCGTTCTCTGGAGGAGCGACGGGACCGCGTCCGGTACGCACCCGGTGGACGTGCCTCGGCTCACGAATGCCCATCACCTGAGGGAGTATCGGGGCCGGCTGCTCGTCATCCGGCCCGTGCCCGGAAGTGGGGACGAGCTGTGGCTCACCGACGGCACGGTCGCGGGGAGCCGCCGCATCCTGGGCACGCCTCCCGCGCTCGCCATCGACCGCTTCCCCTCGCGCAGCGTGGAGACGGAGCGCGGAGATCTCGTCTTCGTCGCGGAGCGGGTGGGGGACCCGGGCAGGCCCCGGGTGTTCCGGCTCACCCGCTCGGGAGCCCTGGTGGAGCTCTTCCAGGCCTCGAGGGGCGGCATCGGCATCACCCAATTGACCGCGGTCGGTGACAAGGTCTTCTTCTTCACCGACGAGCTGGCGCCGGGGGAGCCCTCCCACCTGTGGAGCAGCGATGGCGCGCCGGGGAGCGCCGTCCTGCTGCGGAACTTCGGGCTGTTCGGTCCGCCCTTCGGGCTCACGGCCTTCGACGGGCGGCTCTTCTTCACCGCCGGCGCCGAGGACGGGCCGCGGGGCTTCGAGCCGTGGGTGAGCGATGGCACGCCCGCGGGCACCCACCCGTTCGTGGACATCCGGCCCGGGGAATCGGCGGGCTCGCTCCCGACGAACATGACGGTCCTCGGGGACAGGCTCTACTTCGTGGCGGATGACGGCGTGCACGGCCGCGAATTGTGGGTGACGGATGGCACGGCCGCCGGTACCCGGCTCTTCATCGACCTCCAGCCAGGAGCGCCGTCCTCGTTCCCCTATGGGCTCGCGACGGCCAACGGGAAGCTCTACTTCGTGGCGGATGACGGCGTGCACGGGAGCGAGCCCTGGAAGGTATTCGAGGGCCGGCCCCGGCGGGTGGCGGATATCATTCCCGGTGGTGGCTCGGCGCCGATAGAGCCCGGCGTGGGACTCTTCGACGCACCGGCCGGGTCCTTCGTCCGCGCGGGGAGCTTCGTCTATTTCCTCACCGCGACCGGCGAGACTCCCGACAACGCGCTCTGGTCCATGAAGACGGGCTCGTACTGCCCGCCCCGCTGAGTCACCGGCGTGGGGCGCGGTATCCCCGACGGGATTCGAACCCGTGGCGCTCAGCGCCCATGGCCGAGGAGCAGCGAGGAGATGCTCGCCACGAGGGGGGACAGGACCGTGATGCCGTCCTGAAGCTCCTTGAGCACCGAGTCGCGCAGTCCGAGATAGGCGCGCACGGCCTGGCGCTCCTCGGTCCAGTTCTTCCAGGTCGCGTGGGGTCCGAGGGAACTCTGGAGGATCCGGCCCGAGAGCGCCTCGCCAGCGGCGTTCAGGGTCTGGCGGGCCGGCAGGTAGATACTGGCGAGCAGTCCAGTGAGATAGACGCCAATGGCCACCAGGAATGAAGCATCGAACGAGACGTGTCGAGCGGGCAGGGCATCGAGCACGACGTTGCGCATCGCCCCCAAGGCCAGGACGTTGGTGCCGATGCTCGCGGCGATGAGGTCGAGTGACCTCCTCAGCTGCGACCGGAGTTGCTGATACCGCAGCACGGCCGCCTGGAGCTCCCGGGTGTCGAGCACTCCGGGGGCCTCGTGGGGCTCCGCCCTGGAGCCAATGAGCTGGACGTGAATGCCAAAGCAGTGGGAGACATGCGGAATGGCCACCGCCGCTCCCAGGATGCCCAGGAGCGCGAGCTTCACGCGCGCGCCCGGCATCTCGGCAAGGGAATCCACATCCACGGGGAACACCTCCACGAGCGGGGAATTGAGGGGCACGACGATGGCTGGCAGGGCGCCCAGGACAAAGAACAGCACCGTGCAGAAGACCACGGCTCCGCGCTGAGTGGGCGTGCCGGCCCGGACAGGATGGGGGCTGCCCAGGGCCGCCAGGAGCGTGACCACATAGATCACGGGGAGGAGCGCGGCGAGCCCATGGAGGAGCCATGTCCTCGAGGAGTGCAAGAAGGCGTCGCCCACGCGGCCAGGGGACTGCAGCAGGAGCAGCGAGGCCAGGAAGACCCCGGGGCAGAGCACTGAAAGGGCGAGAGGTGAGCGCAAGAGCAGCGAGAGGAGCTCCTCCCTCGGCTGTCCCGGAACCCGGTGTCCCTCCCCATGACGCGGCTCCGGCATGCAGGCCTCCTGTCTCGTGGCGAATTCCTGGCGCGTGGAGAGGCTCGAGGATGTCACCAAGACACGTCTCGGGCACGCGCGGCTCCCGGCGCTTGTTGGCGAGCGAGCAGGAGCGTGATGCCCTTGCCTCACCTATCCGAGGAGTACGCGTGCCCCCGCCAGGATGTAGAGCCCGAGGCCGATGAGCACGAAGGGGAGCACGAGGTGCCCGTACCGCTTGATGGGCTCACCCAGCAGGCGGTTCTTGACGAGCGAGTATCCGGCGAGACACCAGAGCGCTGTCATGACGGCGAAGACCACCACATGTCCGGGGATGGCTCGCGGATCGCTCGCGAAGAGGGGGATGTACACGCCGAGGTTGTCGCCCCCATTCGCCACCGTCACCCCCGCGACGGCCAGCACCTGGGAATGAGTCCGGCGCTCCATGCGCTGCTCCGCGGCCTCGGCCTGCGCCTCCTCCGTGGCGCTGGCCCCTCGGGCCCGTATCAGCTCGCGGAGCTTGCGCACGCCCAGAATGAGTGGCACGGCGCCCAGGAGCGCGGTGTACCCCTCCGGAATGGCCAGTGCGGCGACGGAGGCCAGCACGCTGACGAGCACCAGCACCCCGATGCCGAGGAACTGGCCGGCGACGACGGCGCGTGCCCTCAGGTGCGGATCGGCGAAGAACGCCGCGAGCAGGAAGATGTCGTCGATGTTCGTCGAGACGAAGACCGTGGTGCTGATGCCGATGAGCGTGAGCGAGGCCGCCATGCGGGATGAAAATGGAGTACACTCCGAGTGAACCCAATTCTGGAGGCAGCATGGCACGGCTCGGAGCTCGTTCGATGCGCGGTACGGTCTTGTTCCTGGCAACCCTGTTCACCGTGGCGTGTGGTGGCCCCGTGGAGGAAGGAGACGGCCCGGCCGCTCCGTCCCAGGCGGCGGTCTCGGAGGAGGTCACCCCGGTGCCAGCCAACGTAGGGGCCATGAGCACCTGTGGAGAGAGCTACGGGAGCTGCGCGACGGGAGAGGTGTGCTGCTATCCCTGCGGCATCGAGGGCTGTCTCTGGCAGTGCATGGCCGTCACGCGCTGCCCGAAGGTTCTCTGAGATGGGCGAGGTGGGTCTCCCTTGTCTCCACCTCGTAGAGGGTGAGCAGCCGAGCGTGGAGGGGGCCGCGACGTCTAGAATCGGGTCAGGGGCGTCATCGACGCTCCTGCCCCCTTTCCAGACAAGGGTCCCCACATGGCGAGCAACCTTTCCGATGTGACCCCGCCGTCCTCGCCTCCCTCCCTCCAGCCGTGGCACCCCGTGGGGACGCGCCGGAGGTGGGGGATGTGGTGGATGGCCTGGCTGGACTCGTTCCTCTCCGAGCCTCTGCGCGGGGCCGCGCCCTCGGACCTCCTCCGCTATCGGGTGCTGGTCGGCAGCACGCTCTTCTGCCTGCTCTTCGGCGTGCTGAATCTGTTCGAGGGCATGCTGGCGCCCAACACCGAGGTCTCGAGAGCACCCCTCCTCCTCACGGGCTTGATCGTGCCGGGCACGCTGTTCCTGCTGCGCCGGAAGGCGTCGCCCACCGCCGCGATCTTCTTCTTCTGCGTGAGCTTGACCGTGGGGTTCGTCATCATCGCCATCCTCTATGGGGACCCCTTCGCCAGTGCGCACGCGGTGACCACGCTGCTGCCCGCGTTCGCGGTGTACCTGATGGGGCCCCGCCTGGGCCTGGCCATCACCCTCTTCATGGCCGTCATGCTGGGGCTCATCCGCCCCTTCCTTCTCACCCGCACCGGAGTTTCGGTGCTCACCATCCCCGCCGAGCTGCTGTGGGCCATGCACATCGGCGCCATCATCGCCGTGCTGGGCATCTGGGTCCTGGGCACGCTGCACAGCACCGCTCGCGATGAGATCCAGCTGAAGCTGGAGCAGGCCTTGAAGACGTTGCGCGACAGCGAGCGCAAGCTCAGCAGCCTCTTCGAGAACACCGATGACCTGGTGTGCTCGCTGGATGCCGAGGGGCGCCTGCTCGTGGCCAACACCGCCATGAAGCGGGCCTTCGCCCGGTACTTCGGCAAGGACCTGGCCCCGGGCCAGCCCCTGTTCGCGGAGGTGGAGCCCCGCGTCAAGGAAGCGTGGGACGAGCGCTTCCGCCAGGTGCTCCAGGGACAGCGCCTGCAGTTCGAGCTGGAGTACACGTGGGACGGCGCGCCCGTCGTGCAGGAGCTCTCCCTCGGCCCCATTCCCGGCGAGAGCGGGCGGCCCGAGGGCATCACCCTCTTCGCCCGGGACATCACCGTCCGCAAGCAGGCCGAGGCCCGGCTGGGAGAGATGCACAGCACCCTGGTGGATGTCTCCCGGCAGGCGGGCATGGCGGAGGTGGCCACCGGCGTGCTCCACAACGTGGGCAACACCCTCAACAGCGTCAACGTCTCGGCCAGTCTCGTCACCGATGGGTTGCGCAAGCTGCACGTGTCCGGGCTGGCCAAGGCCGCCGCGCTGCTCCACCAGCACTCCGCGGAGCTCCCCCGTTTCCTGGCGGGAGATCCGCTGGGGAAGCAGCTCCCGGAGTATCTCCAGGCCCTCTCCCAGCGGCTGCTCCAGGAGCAGGACTCCCTGGTGAAGGAGATGTCCTCGCTCAACGAGGCGGTCGAGCACCTCAAGTCCATCGTCAACATGCAGCAGAAGCACGCGCGCACCGTGGGAACCGTGGAGCAGGTGGCCGTGCCCCGGCTCATCGACGAGGCGCTGCGCCTGCACGCGGTCTCCTTCGAGCGCCTGGGTATCCGCCTCGAGCGCGACTACGCCGAGGTGCCTCCCCTCGTCATGGACAGGCACAAGCTGCTGCAGATCCTGATCAACCTGCTGAGCAATGCCCGGCACGCGTTGGTGGCGGGCTCGAGAGCAGAGAAGCGGCTCTGCATCCGGGTGCGGCTCGCCCCTGGCGGCCAGTGGCTGCGCATCGAGGTGGAGGACAACGGCATGGGCATCACCCCGGAGAACCAGCGGCGCCTGTTCTCCCAGGGCTTCACCACGAAGAAGACCGGCCACGGCTTCGGTCTGCACATCAGCGCCCTGGCCGCCACGGAGTTGAAGGGCCGGCTGTCCTGCACCAGCCCGGGGCCGGACCAGGGCGCCACCTTCACCCTGGAGCTACCGCTGGCGCTCCAGGAGGCCAGCGAGCCGGTGGGGGCCGCGCCATGACGCTCCCATGGAGCGGACGGCTCCTCCTGCCGCCCTGGCCAGTGTGAAGCACCTCACGACGGACTGCACGTCCGGGCCGTTGGCAGAAGGCCCTGGCGCGGGCACGATCTCCGCCTCGGAAAACACCCGACATCTCGCCCGAAGCCTTCCCCTCGTGTGGAGGTCGTGATGCGTGCATCCTCGAGGTCCATCCAGCTCTGGAAGCCCTGGCTTCCGAGCCTCCTCGTGCTCATCGCCCTGCTGTGGAGCACCCGCGCGCGAGCGCTCCCCTCGGGCCCCGTCATCCTGGGCGGCGCGACGCTCACGCGCTCGGGATACCTCGAGACGCAATTGGTGCCATTCAATGGCTTCCAGGGTCCGTCGCTCGAGCTGGGCTACGAATTCGGAACGCACTTCAACCATCAGTTCAGCGTCTTCCTCTCGGTGCTCGAGGGACGAGGGCTCGCCGCGGGCAACGAGCTCGTGCTGAGGCAGCACATCCTGGCCGCCGGCTACCAGCTCACCCTGGATGTGCTGGGCAAGCGGGGCTTCACCCCCTACTTCGGAGGAGGTGTCTTCTTCGGGATGACCCGCATGCAGACCGAGCTCGAGACGCCCTTCTTCACGCGCATCTCGGAGACGGGGCGCTACCTGGAGCTCCGGGGCGTGGTGGGGCTTCGGTACACCTTCGAGAACGGCCTCGGCCTGCGGGCCCAGGTCGCCTACGGCACGGGCAATGGCTTCCCAGGGTGGCAGCCCAGCCTCGGTATCGCCTTCCGGCTGTGAGCCACGTCAGGACAGGGAGAAGAGCATGCACTCGAGATTCCTCGTGGGGGTAGGGCTCTGGGCCCTGGCACTCCTGCTGGTGGGTTGTGAGGACGCGCCGCCCGCACCCGCGCCCATCCCCGGGCCCATCACGACTGAGCCGATCCAGCTCCCGGCGCCTACCGGCCCCCATCCGGTGGGCAAGCGCGTCACCTCGCTGGTGGACTTCTCGCGGGGAGGGCTCTTCCCCGGTGAGCCCGAGGACCGGCGCGAGCTGTCCATCCACATCTGGTACCCCTGCGAGCCCCCAGCCGGGGCTCCGCTCGCGCCGTACATCTCGCCGCGCATCATGGAGGTGCTGGGGTTTCCCCCGGAGCTCGTTCCGCTCATCCGGACGAATGCCTTCGCCGATGCGCCCCTCTCCCCGGCGCGGGACGCCTTCCCCGTGGTGCTCTTCTCTCCCGGCTTTGGCATGAACGCGGAGCTGTACACGGTCCTGCTGGAGGACCTGGCCAGTCACGGCTACGTGGTCGTCGGCATCGACCACACCTTCATCGCCACGCTGACGGTGTTCCCGGACGGGCGGGAGGTGCCCCTGGAGAAGGATCTCGCATTGAGCGTGCTCCCGGAGTCGACGCCCTTCAACCGGGGGAGGCAACTGGCCAGCATCACCACGCTCAGCGCGCTGCTGTCCGCCTATGAGCGGGTGATGGCGGACGATGACTCGTTCGTGCTCAGCGAGCTCGAGAAGTGGAACGCGGGGGCGCCGGGCGGGTGGTTCGCGGGCCGGCTCGAGGTGGCGAGTGCCGGCGTCTTCGGCCACTCCATGGGAGGAGCCTCGTCCATCCGGGCGCTCGGCCGCGACCCGCGGTTCGACGCTGGCATCAACATCGATGGGTACCTCCAGGGGCCGCCCGAGCGCTCCATCGAACAGCCGTTCATGCTGCTGAGCACCCCCGATCTGCGCCAGGGCTCTCCCGGGCTGAACCTCACCTACGAGTCGTTGAAGGGGGCCGGCTACGAGGTGGAGGTCTCGGACGCCGCCCACCTCAACTTCTCGGACGCGGGACCGATCCTCACCCATTTCCTCGGGAGGGAGGCCGCGGGCCAGGTGGCGCCTCTGGGGTCCATCGATCCGGTGCGTGTCATCCAGATCTCCCGGGCCTACGTGCGGGCCCTCTTCGAGCAGCACCTGCGGGGCCTTCCGAGCCCGCTGCTGCGAGGGCCCTCCGAGGAGTACCCGGAGGTGACGTTTGGCAGCCGGTGAGCGCCTCATGAGCCGGTGGGCGCGGGTGTCCGGTGGCCTGATCATCCTGCTGGGGCTGGCGCACCTGGCCCTGGCCGTACCCGATGGCGTGAGGGCCGTCGCGCCGCTCCCTCGGGAGGATGCCGCGGCCTTGATCATGGCGGACATCGTCACCGCGGTGGCGGTGCTCCTGGCGGGGTGGCTGATGCTCCAGGGTGCTTCGGGGCTGGGGCGCGCCGAGCGCTGGGCGCGGACGGTGGTGTCGAGCGCGGGGGGCTTCATGGTCCTGGTGGGCGTGGGCTACATCCTCGCCACTCTCGGCAACCCGTTTGCCTATGTCGCCCTGCTCGTGGCGCTCTCCTCGCTGGTGCCCCCCTTTCTCGCCTCGAGACGCTCGGGTGGCGAGCCCTCCCGTGGCCCCCAAGGGCCCAGGAGGGCCTGAGCGCGAGCACCTGGCCGGCGGGCTCCGCGTACGTCATCACCCGGTCCATCACCGCTTCCGTGTTGCCCCCAGAGCGCCGCCGTGCGCCACCTTGCCAGCGCCGGGAACACCCCCGGACGGGTAGAGTGGCGCCGTGTCTCCCCTCGTCCTTCGCGCCCTCGCTCCGGCCCTCGGGCTCGTGCTCGCCGGCTGTTCCGTGCCTCCTTCCTCGGAGCCCCGGCGCGAAGCCCGTGTCGAGGGCCGCGTGACGCTGGCCGGCCCTCCCGTGGGCAATGCGTTCCTGTTCCTCTTCGCTCCGGACGAGGCGCCTCCCGAGCAGCGGGGCCCTCCGAGGTACGTGGCCGCCGTTCCCGAGGTGCGCCTCGCCGCCGGGGACGCGCGCTTCGGGTTCTCGGGCGTGGGCCCCGATGTGTACCGGCTGTGGGGCTTCCTCGATGCCAATGGCGACGCGGACCTCACCGTGGACGTGCTCGCGCAACCGGGGGCGGGGGACTGGGTCCCCGAGTCCTCCGTCGAGCTGAACGTGCAGCCGGGCCAGACGTTGCCGGTGGAGCTCGCGCTGCCTCGCCGGGTGCACCGCCCGCTGCCCGCGTTCCAGGTGGTGGAGCAGGGGACGGAAGGGGTGTTCACCCTGACGGACTCGGCCACGGCCATCGTCTCGCTCAACGTGCGGAGCGAGGGCTTCGGGCTGCTGCGCGGGGACGCGCCCCGGTTCTTCGTCCGGCTCGCGGATGCCAATGGGGATGGGACGGCGGATGACGTGAATGGGGACGGCGTGGTGGACGTGTGGCCCCAGTTCTTCCTGCGCTTCGTCCCGAGGCCCGGGCAGACGGTGCCCGTCGACAGCCAGGGCCGGCCCGCGCAGGTGCTCGTGCCGCTGCTGCCCGATGTGACGCCCTTCCTCGGGAGCCTGCAGGGGGACCCGGGCGTCACCGTCGCCGCCGGAGCGCTGCAGCTCTTCGTCGTGCCGTTGGCCCAGGCCATCACCCAGGAGCCGGGGCGGGGGCGGGTGGTGACCACGCTCGGAGCCATCCCCGTGGGAGAGTACGAGCTATGGGCCGTGAACGATGAAGGGGGCTTCTGGTTCGTGCCCAATGCGCTGGGACGGCGCGCCGTGGAGCCCCTGCCCACGCAGGCGCTGCGCTTCCGCGTGGTCCACGCGGAGGGCACGGACGGTGGCACGGGCTCGCCGTAGTCCTTGGAATCGAGGGGGAGAGACATGCCAGTCCGAGCGTTGCTGACGTTTGCCGCGGTGGCCCTCGCCGTCGCGTGTGCCGGGTGCTTCTGCATTCCCTGGCCCCGGTGCACCCCGATGACGTGCACCGAGGCCCGGTCCAATTGCGGCGAGGTGCCGGATGGATGCGGAGGCGTGCTCGACTGCGGGACGTGCAGGGCGCCGGAGACGTGCGGTGGCTTTGGCACACCGAATGTCTGTGGTTGCACGCCGATGAGCTGTGCCGAGCGCGGCGCGGACTGTGGCGTCATCGACAACTGTGGAGAGCCTCTGGACTGTGGCACGTGCACCGGGCTCCAGACGTGTGGCGGGGGAGGGCGGCCGAACGTCTGTGGTTGCACCCCGGTGAGCTGCGCGAGCGTGGGAGCCAACTGCGGTTCGCTCCCGGATGGCTGTGGCAGGGTGCTCGAGTGTGGCTCCTGTACGCCGCCGTGGACGTGTGGCGGTGGGGTGGGCGGGCGCCCCAACGTCTGTGGCTGCAACCTGACGACCTGTGCGGACGAGGGAGCCAACTGCGGGACGACGCTGAATGACTGTGGGGAGCCCCTCTACTGCGGGACGTGCACGGCTCCCGAGACCTGCGGAGGCGGCGGTACGCCGAATGTCTGTGGTTGCAGGCCGGCGACGTGTGACGCCTCGGGCGCCACCTGTGGTGTCATCTCCGATGGCTGTGGCGGGACGCTCGAATGTGGCCCGTGTCTTCCCCGGTGCGGCAACGGCCGGCTCGAAGCGGGTGAGCAGTGTGATGATGGCAACACCGTGGATGGAGATCTGTGCGGTGCGAGCTGCCTGCTCGAGCCCGCCTGCCCGCCCGTTCCGGATGCGCCCACGACGGGCCTGGAGCCCGGGACGGCCCGAGGCAGTGTCTCCGTGGGCGAGGTCCCCAGGACCATCGACTGGAGCTCCGCGGCCTTCGTGCCCATCAGGGGAACCACGCAGTTCCAGCTCATCGTCTCGAACGATCCCCGGCTCTGCGACACGCTGGTCCATACCAACCAGTACGAGGAGACGGATCGCTGCCCGGATGACTATTGCTCGCTGTGTCCCGGCTGTTTCGGCAAGCGGAACGGTTACGCGTACCTCACGGCACGTTTCGACCAGACCGCTCCCGCCGGGAGTGCCACGGGCCAGCTCTCCTTCGTCGACGACCAGGCGAACGTGGTGGGGTGGGGCTTCCGGATGGCCGTGGATGGCGCCATCACGCCGGGCTCGACGGCGCTGACCGGACAGCTCGAGATCTGCAATGCCAAGTACGGCGCCCTCGGGACGGGCAGGTTCCACGCCACCCTGTGCGTGGGCGGTCTGCCCATCTTCCATTGAGGGTGTTCCCCACGCCCGAGTCCTAACGGGGGCTCCGCCAGTAGACGATGAACTTCCCGTGTGGGTACTCGCCCTTGTACCCGCAGGGCCATCCTCCGGCGCGGTACAGCGAGAAGAGCTCCTCCAGGAAGGGGCTCAGCTTCCCGCCACCGAGGAACCGCGCGGCCGCCACATGCGCCAGATCGGGCCCGATGTCCTCCGCCAGCTCGGTGCTCTCCTGGAGGTCATCCCGAGCGAGCAGGCTGTCCCATGCAGCCTGCACGATGCGATCCTCGAGGACGTCCAGCTCCTTGTGCAGCGCCCCGTATTCAGCCGGTGGAAGGGAGCTGGTGACGTCCTGATATTCGCTGAACTGGTGTGATCTGAGAGCGGCCCAGATCGAGACGTCCTCGGGAAGATCCTGGCTCTTCGCATACTGGAGCGCGTCTTCGAGCCTGGAGACGACCATCACCTTCTCGCCGTCCAATTTCCCCGAGAACGACAGGAGCCCGCCCTTCGTCACGAACTCCAGGACCTCGCCGGCCAGTACCAGGTTTCTTTCGATGGCCATGGGCCCCAACGCTTTCGTCAGGGCTCGAGGCGCTCGAAGCGCCTGAGGAGCCGGAGCGAGGACAGGTCGAGCGTGGAGAGCAGGCGGGAGCCCCGGATGACGAGTTCGGAGGGGCCCGTGACGAGGTAGAGCGCCTCCCAGGCGAAGTCGGAGCCGACGAAGCACCAGCTGTCCCCATCGGGCAGCAGACCCACGCGCCACGCGGGCATCACGTAGTGCTTGTAGCCCCAGAGCCGCTCACGGCTCACGTCCTCGAAGCGCACGTGGGGGTGGAACAGCAGGGGAGGGTGATGATCCTCGGGGTCCACGACGGCGAGACGCCCTTCCGGAGGAACGAGCTTGCGGAGCGCCTCGAGCACCCGCTGCTGCAGCTCGATGATCTCGTCCGCCACCGCCTCGTCGTAGGGAGAGAAGCCCTCGGGGATGCGGTAGCGCACCAGCTCGCGGTCCTCCTGCTGCAGGGTCTCGAGCACCGCCAGGGACGGGGTGATCGTCGGGTCATCGAAGTCGAGATGTTGCCAGGCTTTCATCGGAGTTCAGGCGGCTTCAGCTCGGGATGCTCTGTGTAGAGCGGGTTCATGATTTCCAGGAGCATGGTGGTCATGATCTTGGAAACCGAATCTCGGTATCGCTTGAACTCGACATCGTCCTCGGTGGATTGCACGAGGCGGATGGACTCATTCAGCTGCGCACCTACTGACACCATCAGGTCCGAGATGGCCTTGGCGGTGGTGTTGGTCATCGTCGTAGTCCCTTAACGGGACAGGCGGCGGACCCAGTCGAAGTACGTGGCTCTCGGGTCCTCGAGGGGATCGCGGAACAGCGTCCGGAGCTCCGCCCGGTCCACCTGGCCGCCATCGAAGTCGCGGTAGAGCGCGTCTCCCAGCAGGTAGCCGAGCGCGTGGCTGACACCGTGGAAGAGCCGGTCCTTGCGCAGGGGCAGCAGCTTCACCGCCTCGTCCGGCACCTCCACCTCCGCCGCCTTGTGCGCCAGCACGAACGCGGCGATCTGCCGCTCCACGCCTCGTGCTCCGGCGAAGCGCAGCGCCCACTCGCCCGTCCCCAGGCAGGTGCGCCGCGGATTCACCAGCTTCGAGCCGAAGAAGCCCAGCGCCTCCTCCAGGCACCGTGCGTAGAAGGCATCCGACGCCCTCCGGGGCGCCTCCATCGCGTCTCCCACCGCGCAGTGCCGCACGAAGTGCGCTGCCTCCTCGGCCGCGTGGTTCAGCGACAACGACGCCAGGTACGCCGTCCGCGCCCGGGGGATGTAGCAGCTCTCCCGCGACAGGATGTGCCGCCGCAGTTGCAGCAGCTCTCCCTGTGTGAAGCGGCCCCGCTGCTGGATGCGCCCCATCGCGTCCTCGTCCGCCGCCGTCACCACCTCCACCTCGTCCAGCCACCGGCCCACCGGCACTCCCGCCAGCCGGCCGATGAGGCTCGCCATCTCCCGGAAGCGCTCCGCCGCGCTCCGGTCCCTCAGCGGCGAGTCCCCCGACTCCGCCTCCAGGTAGTCCAGGAAGCTCTGCTGGCACACCACCGGCGAGGCATTCAGCAGGCACAGCGCGCCGTCCGGCAGCTCCACCGCGGGCGACATGCCCACCTTGCCCTCGCGCGCCAGCCGCCAGTAGACGCCCTCGGCGTTCTGGTACACCACCAGCCCGCGCGCCGCGTGCGCCTCGCCCAGGGCCCGCTCCACCTGCGCCGGCAGGTGACAGGGCGCCACGTGGTACTGACCCACCAGCACCATCACCCGCGGCTTGCCCTCCGCGCGCACCGCCCGGGCGATCCGCTCCGCCGCGTACGCGTCCCGCAGCTCCAGGGAGCGCTCGCCCTGTGCGCGCCGATCGATGCCCACCACCTCCAGCCGATGACGCTTCGCGTAGACCAGCAGCGAGCGCAGGCCCGACCACGAGCCCTGATTCGAGCCCTGGCCCAGCCGGGCGAGCAGGGCCCGCTCCGCCAGCCGGCCCGCGAGGTAGGCCTCCACCGCCGCCTGGTGCCGGCCCTCGACGCACTCGAGCGCCAGCACGACGCGGCGGCCCGCCTCCCGCACGCCCTCGACCAGCTCCAGGTACGTCTCCTGGGCCAGGGGCAGGGTGTGGTAGTCGCCCACGTACACCACGTCCGCCGCCTGCACCCGCTGGGACACGGCCGAGGCCGTCAGCACCCGCCGGTACTCGGACGTGCGCCGACGGTAACGGGCCTCATAGGCCCGGAAGGTCGCGGACTGCCCCTCGATGGCCCGGGCGATCTGGGCCTTCTGGCGGCGGAACAAGGCGAAGTGGAGGGCGAGCGACGCGCGCATGGACGATCACAACTCGCACGCGAGTGCCAGCCCGGCAAAAATTCAGCCCCCCCGATCCCCCTTCCTTGACGGGCAGAACCCCTCGGGAGACGATCCGGGTTGACCGTGAAGTCCGTACTTACGAGATCACGCCCCTTCCTCCTCGCGCTCGTGTTCCTCACGGCGTTGCCCGTGCTCGCCCAGGAGCAGGCGACGCTGTTGCACAACGCGCCCGAGCAGGCCGCGCCCGGCGTGGCGCTCGTGGTCGACGGCGTGCTCACCGGGACGCAGCGCATCATGCGCATGGTCATCCGCTACCGCGGCCCCGGCGAGCCCTACTCCGAGACGCCCCTGGAGTTGCAGTACGGCGACCTCTACCGGGGCATCATCCCGGCCTCGAGCCTGACCCCGCCCGGCGTCGAGTACTACGTGGAGGGATTCACTCCCAGTGGGGAGCGGGTGCCCCTCTTCAAGAGCGCCACGCGCCCGGCCCGTGTCGTCGTCGTGGGCCAGGTGACCTCCACGCGCACGCCGATCTCCAGCCGCACCGCCGAGCCCCGCACCGTCGAGCCCGAGCCCGCCCCCAGGGCAGAGCCGCCCTCCCGGAACGAGCGCACGGGCCGCAGGAGCGAGCCCACCGTGAAGGCGGAACCCGCCCCCAAGGCGGAGCCCACCCCGAAGGCCGAGCGCAAGCCCGAGCCCGTCCGGAAGGCATCCGGCTCCGATGACGCCATGGAGGCCCTGACGGCCGAGCTGCCTCCGGACCCGGGCAGCACCGCGTCCCGCCCGTCCGCCGTGCGGCCCGCGCGCTCCACCGAGTCCGAGCAGCCCGAGCCGGAGCGCTCGGAGCTGGAGGAGGACCTCGCGCTCTACACCGCCGAGGACACGCTGGCGCTGGCCACCCGGCACGAGGAGAAGGTGAAGAAGGTGCCCGCAATCGCCGCCTCCTTCGGGCGCGAGCAGATCCGCGCGCTGGGGGCGCGCACGGTGGCGGACGTGCTGGACGTGATGCCCGGCCTCACCCTCAGCCGGGACGTGCAGGGCTTCCACCGCGTCGCCATCCGTGGCCTGCGCAACGACGCCGAGGTGCTCTTCCTCCTCAATGGCCAGCGCCTCAACAACTTCTTCGACGGCAAGGCCCTGATGAACCTGCCGGTGGAGAACCTGGAGCGCATCGAGGTCATCCGTGGCCCCGGCTCGGCGCTCTACGGTGCGGGCGCCTTCCTGGGCGTGGTGAACATCGTCACCCAGCGCTCCGAGGGCCTGCTCGCGGCCGTGTCCGGCGGTGGCTTTCCCAAGCTCGACGACCGGCTCGCCACCACCTTCGATGGCCACCTCTCCGGGGCCCATTCCTTTGGCCGCCTCAAGCTCTTCGGCGACGCGGACGTCTGGCACCAGGTGGGGGACTCGGCGCCCATCGAGACGGACGCGCTGAGCGCGGACACGCTCGCCCAGAAGCTGCGCGAGCCGTTGGAGCCTTCCGGCACCACCCAGGACGACCGCTTCCTGCTCAACCTGGGGCTGGGGTTCGGCTACGAGCTGTCGTCCGAGAGCCACCTCCAGGTGTCCGCGCGGCTGCTCTCCGAGGAGCGCTCCGCCCTGGTGGGCCTCTTCGACACGGTGGGGCCGGGCTCGCGCCTGGGGTGGCAGGTGTTCCTCGGGGACATCACCTACGAGCACGAGCTGAACGACCGGGTGCGCCTGCGCGCGCGCCTCTACGGCGACCAGCAGAGCACGGATCGGCTCTTCCAGATCGGCCCGGACGGCTTCCGCACCGGCCCGGATGACAACCAGCTCTTCCCCGACGGCATGTTGGAGCAGACGCGCGTCACCGTGCGCTCGCTGGGCACCAGCGTGGACTCGGACGTGTCGCTCTTCGAGGGCAACCGCCTGTCGCTGGGCGCCGGGGCCGAGCTGCAGATGCTGGGCGCCTACGGCTACGAGACCAACTACACGCTCGACAGCCGGCGCCGGCCCGCGCTGACCACGCCCGAGGGGGTGGTGGACATGCTGACGCTGGCGGATGGCGCGGCGTCGAGGCGCCTGACCTTCAGCGCCTTCGCGCAGGACCAGTGGACGGTGGTGGAGCCGCTCACGCTCACCTTCGGGGTGCGCGCGGACGTCACCCAGCTGCCCTCGGTGGACAACGCCAACGCCATCACCGGGACGCAGCTGGTGCCGAGCGTCAACCCGCGCGTGGGGCTCGTCTTCTCGCCCACGGACTCGCTCGTCCTCAAGCTGCTCTACGGCCGCGCCTTCCGTCCGCCCACGCTCCAGGAGCTGCTGGAGACGATCCCCAACACCTACTACAACCAGGGCCGCTTCGAGGGGAACCCGGCCCTGCTGCCCGCGGTGGTGAACACGCTGGAGGCGGGCGCGGACCTCATCCAGGTGTCCGGCGAGTCGCGCGTGCGCATCCGCGCCAACGCCTTCCTGGAGAGCTTCTCCAACCCCATCGCGGCGGTGGACACCTCGGGCAACATCGTCCCGGTGCGCAACCGCGAGCTGGGCGTGCTCGTCTACGGTGTGGAGGGCGAGGCCCGGCTGGAGGCCTCCAAGCGCGCCACCACGTGGATCAACGCGAGCCTCTTCCGCGCCGAGGACCAGGGGCTGCCCGCCAACCACCGCTTCCTCACCGACACGCCCCAGGCGCGCTTCAACGCGGGCGTGTCCATGCCCATTGGCGACTTCATCAACTTCGACGTGGTGGTGCGTGCGGGCGCCGAGCGGCGCAACAACACGCGCTCCGTGCTGGAGCTCATCCGCCGCTACAAGATTCCCGCCTACGGCCTCATCACCGCGCAGGTGCGCACCGAGCCCATCGGCGACCACTTCGAGCTGGCCGTGGTGGTGCAGAACGTCTTCGACTCGGACCTGCGCGACGACGTCCCCCGGCCGGACCGCATGCCCGGCCTGATTCCGCGCGAGGGCGTCTCCGCCTTCCTCACCCTGAGGGCCCGCAACTGATGTCCCGCTCGCTCACCGCCGTCCTGCTGGCCGTGGCCCTCGCTCCGGGGCCCGGCTGCCTGCAGTACAACGATCAGTGCCAGCCGCTGGTGGCCGATCCCGAGTCCACCGTCGGCTACCTCGCCGAGGACGTGTTCCTCGACAGGCCCTATGCCCGCCACGACAACAACGCGCTCGGGCAGCTGGCCGCGGATGCCTTCCGGCATGCCGAGGACGGCTCCAAGGCGCCCGCGGAGCTGGGCATCATCAACGGGGGCTCGCTGCGCGCCGAGGGCCTGTGCGTCACCCGCACCGTCATCCCCAAGGGCCCGCTCAAGAATGGCCTGCTGCACGAGGTGCTCCTCTTCGAGAACGCCGTGGTGACGGTGAACCTCACCGAGCAGCAGCTGGTGGACATGTTCGAGCACGCGGCGGCGGGGCTGTACCTGGAGGGCCAGCCCATCCTCTTTCCCTCGGGTGCCTTCCTGCATGTGTCCGAGGGCACCACGGTGCGCCTGGACTGCTCGCGCCCGGTGGGCTCGCGCGTGGTGGGGCTGCAGGTGAACGCGCGCACGGTGCCGCTGCCGGCCCGCGCGGATCCATCCATCGTCTACCGGGTGGCCATGCCCGACTTCCTGCTCGGGGGCGGGGACGGCTACGGCACCATCTTCAAGGACGCGGCCACGGACCTGTCGCGCAATCCCGTCACGGCGAGCACGGCGGAGGGGAAGGCCACGGATGCCAACCTCACCGAGGCCCACATGCGGTCGAATCATTCGACCGAGAACCGGGCGCTTCGGGAGGCTGGCCGCATCCTCTTCGAGAACTGTGCCCGGCCCGCCAGGCCCGGGGTGCGGTAGGGCCGGGGGCTCGGGGCGACTTCACTTCAGACTTCAGGACTCCGGGGTCTCCGGACCGTTCGGCGGGTTCGGCGTGGGGCCGAAGACGTCGTTGGGCGACGGCATCTTGCGCAGCTCGGCGCGGGCCACCTTCCACGCCTGCTGGACGATCCACGAGAGCGAGCGATCCTGCCGCGTCGCCTCACGCTGGATTTCGTCCAGCATGTCCTCGGGGAAGTAGAGACTCTGTTTACGATGATCGGTGGCTGCCATGAAGCTCAGGACCTCCCTTCTTCACGAGGGTCCTGACGCTCGTCACCCGTCACGTCGTTCACCGCCGGGAACGACTTGATACGGTCTCGAGCGATCTTCCAGGCCTGCTGCACCACCCACGAGAGCGAGCGATCCTGGCGATTGGCTTCCTCCTGGATCTCCTTGAGCATCTCCTCGGGGAAGTAGAGGGACTGCTTACGCTTGTCGGTGCCTGCCATCCTGGCTCTCCGCAACGGATACGAGGTGACGACCTGAACACACCGGAGCCGTTATCCGACAGACGCCCTGACGGGTCAACGGTTTCGGAGTGCTCCCGTACCGTATGCAGTCGTACAGGCATCCGTCAGGGGAAAAATACCCGCAAAAGGGAACGCCCCGGATCCTTCCAGTGATGGAAGAACCCGGGGCGCTCCGGAAAGAAGGACCGCCAGGACTGATCCCGGCGGCCCCGTGGGCCCAGAGGGGGAGGGGGGGGACCCCTAGGCCCAACTCCGTCGAAAATTCACGTTCAAAACATCTTGCGTCGCGCGAACCATTCCCCTCTCCCTCTTTTCCCCGACCCGCCCGTCCCTCGCGACCTTCGTGACGATCATAAGAATCGTCTTCAGCCCCTTCAACCGGCTGCATCCGGTGTAACCGGACTCGCTCGATTCTGATTCCTTCCCCTGTTCAATGCCCTCCACTGCCGACGCCAGCGTCCTGTTTTCGACGGCCCTACGGGAGTCCTACCGGCAGCTCGGGCTGGAGGGCGGCTCCGTGCTGCTGGCCGTGTCCGGAGGGGCGGACTCCACGGCGCTCCTCGTGGGCACGGCCCGGGTGCGTGAGTCGCTCGCACTTCGGGTGGAAGTGGCCACGCTCGACCATGGACTGAGACCGGAGGCCCAGGCGGAGGTGCGGGCGGTCGCCGGGCTGGCCGCCCGATGGGAGATGCCCTGTCATGTCATCCCGTTGCAGGTGTCTCCGGGTTCCGGCGTGGAGGCGCGGGCCCGCGAGGCGCGGTACGCGGCCCTCGAGACGCTGCGGCGCGAGCGGGGCCTCCAGGTGGTGGCCACGGCGCACACGGCCTCGGACCAGGCGGAGACGCTCCTCATGCGGCTCGTCCGGGGCACCGCGCTGAGGGGGGCGGCGGGCATCCATCGGGCGCGGCGCTTCCTCGTCCGGCCGCTCCTCGAGCGCACGCGCGAGGAGGTGGAGGCCTTCCTGGCCAGGGAGGGGGTCTCCTTCGTGACGGACCCGATGAACAAGGACCCGGCCTTCTTCCGGACCCGCATCCGGCACGAGGTGCTGCCGGTGCTCGCTCGCGCCGCGGGCTTCCCGGTGGCGCCCCGGCTGGCGGCCTTCGCCCGGCTGGCCGCCGAGGACGAGGCCCTGCTGAGCGGGCTGGCGGACGGGGCCTGGGGCCGGCTCTCGCTCCCGGACGGGAGCCTGGACGCGGTGGGGGTGCGCGCCCTGGAGCCGCCCCTGCGCCGACGGGTGCTCGCACGCCTGCTGGCCGAGGCCGGCGCGGAGGTGGATGAGGCCTCGCTGGCGCGGGTGCTGAGGGCCGTGGAGACGGGCCGGGCCGTGACGCTCGGGGGTGGACAGGCTCGCGGGGGCCTCCAGTTGAGGACTGCGGGCGGGCGCGTGCGCTGCGTGCGCCGCGAGGCTCCTGGCCCCTCCGAGCCGCCCCCGGTCCTGGTGCTGGCGGGGGAGGGGGCCTCTGGAGTGCAGCCGGGCACGGGGTGGACCTTCTCCGTGGCGACGGTGCCGCCTCCTCCGGGCACGCTCGGCCTGCCCCTTCCCGAGGGACTCCGGTGGCCCCTCACGGTGCGCACGCGCAGGCCGGGAGACCGGGTGAGGGGGCCCGCGGGCTCGCGCAAGCTGCAGGACGTGCTGGTGGACCGGCGCGTTCCCGCCGAGCGCCGCGACCTGCTCCCGGTGGTGACGGACGCCGAGCAGACGGTGCTCTGGGTGCCGAGCGTCTGGAATTCCACGTCCGAGGCGGCTGTACGCCTCTTTCTGTGGGCCTCAGCACCGGTCACGAGCGTGCCCGGTCTCCCTCCGTTATAGAGTGGACCACTGCGGGGGAGGTGGGGGATGGAACCCCCAAAATAGTTGAGGCGTTTTTGCTGTTGCTGATACCGTCAGATAAACGGGCAACACGCCCGGTGTCGTGACAAACGGTCGAAACTGCTGGGCATTTTTCGGCCGTGCCCTCATACCGCCGAGCTCCGAAAGGGCAGCTGACACGTGCGTTCGACTTACAAGACCATCGGCCTTTGGGTCATCCTGATCGTCCTCTTCGTCGCCTTCTACAACTTCTTCTCCACGGGCGGCGACCAGGTACAGGAACCGACCTTCACCCAGTTCCTGGCCCACGTGGAGGCCAACAAGGTTCGCGCCGTCTCGGTGAAGGGGAACACCTACCAGGGTGTGTACGCCGGAACGGATGAGAAGTTCCGCACCACCGGCCCCGCGCCGGATGCCGCCGTGCTCGAGCAGCTGCGCAAGAACGGCGTGGACGTGAAGTACGAGCGGGAGGAGCAGAACAGCCTCTGGCTCACGATTCTGGGCCAGTGGATGCCCGTCGTCTTCCTGTTCCTCTTCTTCATCTTCTTCATGCGCCAGCTGCAGGGTGGCAGCGGCAAGGCGATGACCTTCGGCAAGTCCAAGGCGCGGCTCCTCAACGAGAGCCACAACAAGATCACGTTCGCGGACGTGGCCGGCGCCGACGAGTGCAAGGAGGAGCTGGAGGAGATCGTCGCGTTCCTCAAGGATCCCAAGAAGTTCACCAAGCTCGGCGGCCGCATCCCCAAGGGCGTGCTGATGATGGGCCCTCCGGGTACGGGCAAGACGCTGCTGGCCCGCGCGGTGGCCGGTGAGGCCGGTGTTCCGTTCTTCTCCATCTCCGGCTCGGACTTCGTGGAGATGTTCGTGGGCGTGGGCGCCAGCCGCGTGCGCGACCTCTTCGAGCAGGGCAAGAAGAACGCCCCCTGCATCATCTTCATCGACGAGATCGACGCCGTGGGCCGTCACCGTGGCGCGGGCCTCGGCGGTGGTCACGACGAGCGCGAGCAGACGCTCAACCAGCTCCTGGTGGAGATGGACGGCTTCGAGTCCAACGAGGGCGTCATCCTCATCGCCGCCACCAACCGTCCGGACGTGTTGGATCCCGCGCTCCAGCGCCCGGGCCGCTTCGACCGGCGGATCGTGGTGCCGCGTCCCGACCTGAAGGGCCGCCTGGGCGTGCTGAAGGTGCACACCCGCCGCGTGCCGCTGGCTCCCGAGGTGGAGCTCGAGGTCATCGCCCGCGGTACGCCGGGCATGACGGGCGCGGACCTGGAGAACCTGGTCAACGAGTCCGCCCTGATGGCCGCCCGCCAGAACAAGGAGCGCGTGGACCTCAGCGACTTCGAGCAGGCCAAGGACAAGGTCTTCATGGGCCCCGAGCGCAAGTCCATGATCATGACCGAGAAGGAGAAGCGCAACACGGCCGTCCACGAGGCGGGCCACGCGCTGATCGCCAAGCTGCTGCCCGGCTGCGATCCCCTCCACAAGGTCACCATCATCCCGCGCGGCCAGGCCCTGGGTCTCACCTGGAGCCTGCCCCTCGAGGACAAGGTCAACGGGTACAAGAAGCAGATCCTCGATCAGATCACCATGGCCATGGGTGGCCGCATCGCCGAGGAGCTGATCTTCAACGAGATGAGCTCCGGTGCCTCCAACGACATCGAGCGGGCGACCGAGACGGCGCGCGCCATGGTGTGCCGCTGGGGCATGAGCGAGAAGATGGGCCCGCTGTCCTTCGGCAAGAGCGACGGTGAGGTGTTCCTGGGCCGTGACTTCAACTCGGCCAAGGACTACTCCGAGGACACGGCGCGGCAGATCGACGCCGAGGTGCGCAGCATCGTCATCGGCTGCTACGAGACCGGCAAGCGGCTGCTGACCGAGCACCTCGAGGGCCTCAAGCGCGTGGCCGATGCGCTGGTGGAGTACGAGACGCTGGATGCCGAGGATGTGAACATCCTCCTCCAGGGCGGGCAGCTGACCCGCGAGCGTCCGCCTCCTCGCGTCGTGGCGCCGCCCACGAAGTCCACCGAGAAGAAGGACAAGCGGAAGATCCTCGACGCGCTCGAGGGGCTCCCCAACATGGAGCCGAACAAGGCGTAGCCTGAGCTCCGCTTCCGTGTAGAACCCGGGCCCTCTCCACTCACGTGGGGAGGGCCCTTCTACATTCCGAGCCCGCCATGATTCGTGCCCGCCCCGTCCGCGTCGATCGCCCCGCCGACCTCGAGCCCGCCTTCCTGCGCATGGGGCTGCCCACGCCCGCCCGCGAGTACCTGCTGGAGAAGCTGCCCGCGCTGCACGTGTTGCTCACCGGCCTGGAGCGCGAGCAGGGCCGTTTCCTCGCCGGGCTCTTCTCCGCCTCCGAGGCTCCCGGGCGCGAGGAGTACCCCTCCTGGGTGGCGGGAGATCTGCGCGTGCGGCCCGGCACGGGGCTGCTCTCCGGACGCAAGGAGCAGTTCGAGCGCGTGGTGGCCGCGGCGAAGGAGCGGCCGGAGCTGGCCGGACTGGCCGAGGAGCTGACGCGTGTGCTGGAGTCCTCGGTGCCACCGGCCCCGCTGGTGCTGGGCTCGCGGACCTTCACCTTCGGGGCGCGCACCTACGTCATGGGCGTGGTGAACGTGACGCCGGACAGCTTCTCGGACGGCGGGCGCTACTTCGGCACCGAGGCCGCCGTGGCCCACGGGCTGCGGCTCGCCGAGGCGGGGGCGGATGTGCTGGACGTGGGCGGGGAGTCCACCCGGCCCGGCTCGCCGCCCGTGTCGGCCGAGGAGGAGGTGGCCCGCATCGTCCCCGTGCTCGAGGGGCTGCGGGCCCGCACGGACGTGCCCCTGTCCGTGGACACCACCAAGGCGGCCGTGGCCCGCGCGGCGCTGAAGGCCGGCGCGGTGCTCGTCAACGACATCAGCGGCTTCCATTTCGATCCCGAGCTGTCCCGCGTGACGGCCGAGGCGGGCGCGGCCTGTTGCCTGATGCACATCCAGGGCACGCCCCAGACGATGCAGAAGGACCCGCACTACGAGGACGTGGTGGACGAGGTGCTGGCCTTCCTGGAGGAGGGCGTGGCGCGGGCCGTGGCGGCCGGTGTGCCGCGCGAACGTGTGCTGGTGGACCCGGGCATCGGCTTCGGCAAGACACTCGGGCACAACCTCTTCCTGCTGCGGCGGCTGGACGAGCTGCGCGTGCTGGGGCTGCCGCTGCTGGTGGGCACCAGCCGCAAGTCCTTCCTCGGGAAGCTCGCCGGGGGCAAGCCGGCGGACGAGCGCCTGGCCGCGACGCTCGGCTCGGTGGCGGCCATGGCGGCGGTGGGGAACGCGGACTTCGTGCGCGTGCACGACGTGGCCGAGGTGAAGGACGCCCTCGCGGTCGCCGACGCCCTGCGTACGGCCCTCGACGGTGGTGCCCTCTACCAGCCGGGAAAGGTGGGCGGTTGAGGGAGATTCTCCCTCAGGGAGGATGTATGAACCGGCCCGACCCACCACGGGGTGGGGCGGCCTGATTGGCCGCAAGCTTGTCCAGGGGGCTTCTACTCCCTAGCTTCGGGCGCTGTGGAGGGCGGGGTATAAGCCCTCGGCGTCGGCGGTCCGGCCTCATGGACGGCACAGGGAAAGGTGGAGCGGCACACTATGGCCTACAGGATGAACATGCCCCCCAAGGAAGAGCGGGCCTCGCAGCGGCTTTTCGGCACGGACGGTGTCCGGGGCGTCGCCAACGTCTACCCGATGACCGCGGAAGTCGCGATGCAGCTGGGCCGTGCGCTCGCGCATCTCATCCGCAACGGGCCCCACCGGCACCGCGTCATCATCGGCAAGGACACGCGCCTTTCTGGTTACATGCTGGAGCAGGCGCTCGCCGCCGGCCTCATCTCCATGGGCGTGGATGTGGACCTGGTGGGTCCGCTGCCCACCCCGGGCATCGCCAACCTCACCACCTCCATGCGGGCGGACGCGGGCGCCGTCATCTCCGCCTCCCACAACCCGTACCAGGACAACGGCATCAAGTTCTTCTGGCGTGACGGCTTCAAGCTGCCGGACGAGACGGAGGCCAAGATTGAAGAGCTGGTGGCCAGCGGCACCATCGACTCCATCCGCCCCACCGCGACGAAGATCGGCCGGGCCTTCCGCCTGGAGGACGCGCGCGGCCGCTACATCGTCTTCCTCAAGACGTGCTTCCCCCGCGAGCTGACGCTGGAGGGGATGACCATCGTCGTCGACTGCGCCAACGGCGCCGCCTACAAGACGGCGCCCGCGGTGCTCGAGGAGCTGGGCGCCAAGGTGATTGCCCTGGGCGTGCAGCCGGACGGCAAGAACATCAACCACAAGTGCGGCGCGCTCCACCCGGAGAACCTGTCGCGCGCGGTGGTGAAGCACGGGGCCCACCTGGGCATCGCCCTGGACGGTGACGCGGACCGCCTCATCGTCGTGGACGAGAAGGGCAACGTGGTGGATGGCGACGCCATCATGGCCATCTGCACCGGCGAGCTCGTCACCCGCAAGGAGCTCAAGAAGAAGACGCTCGTCTCCACGGTGATGAGCAACATCGGCCTGGAGCGGGCGGTGGCGCGCTGGGGCGTGAAGGTGGTCCGCACCAAGGTGGGTGACCGCTACGTCGTCGAGGAGATGCGCAGGAACGGCTACAACATCGGTGGCGAGCAGAGCGGCCACCTCATCTTCTCGGACCACACCACCACGGGTGATGGCACCCTGGCCGCGCTCCAGCTCCTGGCCGTCATGTGCCGCCAGCAGAAGCCGGTGAGCGAGCTGGCCTCCATCTTCCAGCCGGTGCCGCAGACGCTCGTCAACGTGGTGATCAAGCAGAAGCGCGAGCTGGGCGAGCTGCCCACCGTCATGAAGGCCATCCAGGACGTGGAGAAGAAGCTGGGCAAGGACGGCCGGGTGCTGGTGCGCTTCTCCGGCACCGAGCCCAAGGCCCGCGTCCTCATCGAGGGCATCGACGCCGCGCGCAACGAGCAGTACGCCCGGGAGATCGCCGAGGCGCTCTCCAAGGCTCTGAACGGTTGACTTCCGGTCTCGGGCCGCCAATAGAAGGGCGCGCACGGGCCGGAACGGACCAGGTTCCGGCCTGAAGCGCGAGGAGCGGCCGAGATGGGACAGCGATTGGGTGTGAATGTGGACCACGTGGCCACGCTGCGTCAGGCGCGGCGGACCCCGTATCCGGATCCGGTGACGGCCGCGGCCATGGCCGAGCTGGCCGGAGCCGGGCAGATCACCATCCACCTGCGCGAGGACCGGCGCCACATCCAGGAGCGCGACCTGCGCATCCTCCGGGAGACGGTCCAGACGCTGCTCAACCTGGAGATGGCCGCCACCCAGGAGATGGTGAAGATCGCCTACGAGCACAAGCCGGACGTGGTGACCCTGGTGCCCGAGCGGCGCGAGGAGCTCACCACCGAGGGCGGGCTCGACGTGGCCGGCCAGCGCGATCCCATCGCGAAGATCATCAAGAACCTCAAGGACGGGGAGATCACC
This sequence comes from Archangium sp., assembly GCF_057119385.1. NCBI lineage: Bacteria > Pseudomonadati > Myxococcota > Myxococcia > Myxococcales > Archangiaceae > Archangium > Archangium sp. The sequence continues at coordinate 54,654 of NZ_DBNGVP010000004.1, forward strand.
GTCTCGCTGTTCATCGATCCGGACCTGGACCAGGTGCGCGCGTCGCACAAGGTGAACGCGGACCGGATTGAGCTGCACACCGGGCGCTACTGCGAGGCGCGCAACGAGCGCGAGCGGGCGCGGGAGCTGAGCCGCATCGTCGACGCGGCGAAGGCGGCGGCGCGGCTGGGCATGAGCGTGGCCGCGGGCCACGGGCTCAACTACGACAACGTGTTGCCCATCGCTCGCATCGAGGAGATCGACGAGCTGAACATCGGGCACTCCCTCGTGGCCCGGGCGGTGCTGGTGGGCTTCGAGCGGGCGGTGCGGGAGATGGTCGAGTTGATGCGCAACCCGGGGTAGGGCGCCATGGCAATCCTCGGCCTGGGGATGGACATCTGCTCGGTGGAGCGCATCCAGCGGATATTGGAGGGGCCGCGCGCCGAGCGTTTCCTCGAGCGCGTGTACACGAAGGCCGAGCGGGCCCTGTGCAGCGGGCGGGCGGATGCCGCGAGTGCCTACGCGGCCCGTTTCGCCGCCAAGGAGGCCCTGGTGAAGGCGCTGGGCGCCCCGCCGGGCCTCACCTGGCAGGACATGGAAGTGGTGCGCGAGGGCGGCCCGCCCCGGTTCCGCCTGTCGGGGGTGGCGCTCGCGGAGATGGAGAAGCGGCGCGCGGAGGCCCTCCTCGCGCTCACCCATGACGCCGGAGTCGCCGCCGCGACGGTGATTCTGCAAGACAGGAGCTGAGCCATGCGCCGTGTCCTCACCGCCGCCCGGATGCGCGCGGCAGACCAGGCCGCCGAAGCCCGTTTCGGCATGCCCTCGCCGCTGCTGATGGAGAACGCCGGCCGGTGGCTGGCGGACGCGGCGCGCGAGCTGGGCACCACCGCCTCGCGGTACGTGGTGGTGTGCGGGCCCGGCAACAACGGCGGGGATGGGCTGGTGGCGGCGCGCTTCCTCCACATCTCCGGGCTGCGCGTGACGCTGGTGCTGGTGGGAGACCGGGCGAAGCTGACGCCCGAGTCCCAGCGCAACCTGCACGCGCTGGAGCCGTACAAGCTCCAGCCCCAGCCGCTCGGCGCGGTGGAGGCGAGGGCGGGGGACGTGGTGGTGGATGCGCTCTTCGGAACGGGGCTCACCCGGGCTCCGGCCGGGGAGTTCGCCGAGGCCATCCAGCATATGCTCCGCTGGCGCGCGGCCGGGGCGAAGGTGGTGGCCGCGGACATTCCCTCGGGGCTGCACACGGACACCGGCGAGCCCTTCACCCCCTGCGTGGAGGCGGACGTCACCGTCACCTTCGGCTTCTACAAGCAGGGCCAGGTGCTGGAGCCCGGCGCCACCCTGTGCGGGGACCTGCGGTGCGTGGACATCGGCATTCCTCCCGAGGCCGCCACCCCCCAGGAGGGCCGGGAGCTGTTCCTCGTCGAGGAGGCCGACGCGCGAGGGGCCATCGCTCCCCGGCGCTCGGACACGCACAAGGGCAGTTACGGGCACGTGCTGGTGGTGGCCGGCAGCCACGGCAAGTCCGGCGCGGCGGCCATGTCCGCCCTGGGTGCGCTGCGCGGCGGCGCGGGGCTCGTCACCGTGGCCACCCGCTCCGAGGTGGTGGAGCCGGTGCTCGGCCACGCGCCCGAGGTGATGGGCTGGCCCCTGGAGAACCGGGGGCCGCTCGGCATGGCGGACCTGGAGCTCCTGCTGGAGGCGGCGGAGAAGAAGGACGTGCTCGTCATCGGCCCGGGCATTCCCCGCGGCGACGAGACGGTGAAGCTGCTGGGCGAGCTGCTCTCCCGCGTGGATGTGCCCGCCGTGCTGGACGCGGACGCGCTCAATGCCGTCGCCATGGACCTGGAGGTGCTCCGCCGGGCGAAGGGGCCGCTGGTGCTCACGCCGCACCCGGGCGAGATGTCGCGCCTCACCGGCGTGCCCACGAAGGACCTCCAGAAGGCCCGGGTGGAGGTGGCCCGGGACTTCGCGCGCACCCACGAGGTGACGCTGGTGCTCAAGGGCGCGCGGACCCTCATCGCGCACCACGATGGCACCGTGTACGTGAACCCCACGGGCAACCCGGGCATGGCCACCGGCGGCATGGGCGACGTGCTGAGCGGTGTGCTGGGCGCGCTGCTGGCGCAGGGCCTGAAGCTCCCCGAGGCCGCCTGGACGGGCGTGTACGCGCACGGGTTGTCGGCGGACCTGATGGTGGCCCGGCGCGGGCGGATGGGGCTGCTTGCCACGGATGTGGCCAAGGGGATGTGCAACGTGTGGACGAGGTGGAACCGATGAGCGCGCCCACGCTGAGCCGCACGTTGCTGTCGAATTCACCCGAGGAGACGCACCGCCTGGGCTTGCGGCTCGGGCAGGTGCTCCAGCCGGGGGACTTCGTGGGGCTGGTGGGCGACCTGGGCGCGGGCAAGACACACCTGGTGCGCGGCGTGGCCGAGGGCGCGGGCGTGTCCCGCTCGGAGGTGGCGAGCCCCACCTTCGCCATCGTCTACCCGTACCGGGGCCGACTGCCGCTGTACCACGCGGACCTCTACCGGCTGGCCGACTACGACGAGCTGTACGCCACGGGCTTCCTGGACCTGGTGGGTGGAGACGGCGCGGTGCTCGTCGAATGGCTGGACCGGATTCCCGAGGCCGCGCCCCGCGAGTTCCTGCGCATCACCCTCCGGGACGCGGGCGAGGACTCCCGCGAGCTGGTGGCCGAGTCCTGGGGATCCCGGCCCGCGGAGCTGTTGAAGGCCTGGCTGCCGGCCGAGCGCTGATTCGGGGTGGACTTCCGTCAGCGCCCCGTCACCGCGAGGAGCGCCCGCGCGAAATCCTCGGTCGACTTCCGGGTCAGCCGCTCGGCGCGCTCGCGCGACAGATCGCGGTCCGCGGCGGCGGTCTGGGTGAAGGTGTACGAGTACTGCGCGGTCGGGGCCTGCGCCGTGGAGGGCGCCGGTGTGGACCAGGGATTGAATTGCGGCTCACTGGCGCAGAGCACCTGGTGCTCGGCCGGGTACACCGCGGCCGGCACCGTGCGGTCCGGCGTGTTCATGAGGTAGTCGAGCCCCATCAGTGACAATCCCGCGCCCAGGCCCACCCCGCCGGCGAGCATCAGATCTCCCGGGGTTGAAGAGGGCTCCGCCACTGCCTCCTCCTCCTCCATCACCGCCAGGAGCGCTCCGACCCCCACGCCCACGGCGCCTCCCGCCGCCAGGATCCTCCCGATGGTTCCGAGCATGCCTTCCTCCGCCGTGGGCGGAGGGGGGCGCACACCGTCCGCGCGGTAGTACAGCTTCGACTGATCCTCCTCGTTGCGCTCCACCAGCTCGACGACGGTGTTCTGGTAGAGCCACAGGGCGCGGCCGGTGGCCACCTCGACCGCCTTGAGGTTGATGGTGGAGAGGTACTCGCGCTCTCCGCTCCGAGGCAGGCTCGAGAGCTGCCGGGCGCAGCGCTCGGCGACCTCCGGCATCACCGGTACCGGCAGGGCGCGCCCCGGTCCCTCTTCCCGGCTGAAGCGCAGGTTCGAGATCTGCCTCGCACCCGGATCGCGGCTCTCCTGCGAGAGCTGGTTCACCTCGAAGAGGATGTTGACGCCCAGCGCCCGGGCGCGCTCCTGGCTTCCGGCCGCGCCCGAGCCTTTCAGCGCCTGCCACGACACCACCGGGTAGCCGGCCTTGGCCACCTCGGCCTCCAGCGATGCCAGCAGGGCCCCACAGCGCATCAGGATGGAGGTGTTGTTCTGCGAGGCCCCACTGGGGGAGACCGACTCGGTGGTGCACGAGTCCGGGGGCAGGAAGGCGACCTTCTGTCCGAGCCTCAGTTGCTGGGCCGCGTCCTGGGCCAGCACATCGGACTGCCGGGGCAGCGCGCCTCCCTCGGTGGTCCGTACCCGCTCGAACGACACGGCGTAATAGATGGGCGGGGCGGGGGGGTAGACCACCGGGGCGTGGCTGCAGCCCGATGCGAACAGCATGGCGATGAACGAGAGCAGGAGGTGATAGCGCATGGTGGTGTTCACTCTTGCACAGTGGCTGATGGGGAGCGAACAGTGCAAAGCACCCTCGCCCCCTGGGAGAGGGTTGGGGTGGGGTCCGGGTCTATCGTTCGCTCCATGAACCTCTCTCCCTCTCTTCGCGCGAAGTGGTTCCCGCGGGTGTCGCTGGTGAGCCTGCTGCTGGCGGGGTGTGGCGCCATCGAGCCGCCGCCTCCGTCCCATCCCCACGCCACCGTCATCTTCGACGTGACGGTGCCCGCGGACACCCCGGACAACGTGGTTGTCACCGTGGTGGGCTCGGATCCCTCGCTCGGGGGCGGTGCGGCGCCGGGCTTCCGTCTGCGCCGCCAGGAGACGCACTACATGGGCACGGTGCGCCTCCCCGTGGGCGAGGAGGTCTCGTTCGAGCTCTGGGTGGACGAGGCGTGGCGTCCCGAGCTCACCGCGGAGGGCTCACCGGCGCCTCGCCACTCCTTCCAGGTGGACGGGGACATGACGGTGACGGCCACCGTGGAGCGGTGGGGCGAGCCCGGCCAGGGGCCTCGGTGAAGCGCCGCTCAGTAGACGGAGAGCCCCACCGACCAGGTGCTGACGAAGCGGCGGGTGTCCGCGGGGGCGGTGGTCATCCAGTCCACGTTCCAGCGGGCGGTGAGCCCCAGGCGCGTGGCGATCTCGAACTCGGCGATCGCGCCGGCGGAGACATAGGGCCGCGTGCCACTCGTGGTGGGCAGCAACCCGCCCTCCGAGGCGGACCACGACTGCCCGCCGCCGAGGAAGGGGCCCAGGTGCAGGCGCCACAAGGTGAGCGGGAACCACTGGGCCTCCATGCCGAGGCGCACGTTGTAGAAGTCGCCGCCGTTGAAGTCTCCGGTCTGCAAGCGTGAGTCGATGAGCAGGCCGAAACGCTTCACGGGGTAGTAGCCGAGCGCGAAGCGGAACCCGAGGCTCCGCGGATCCTGTCCGCCGGGCAGCGTGAGCCGATCCTCGCCGGCGCCGAACTGGTACGAGAAACCCGCGCGATTGAGCGGTGCGGCCCCGCGCAGCCACATGCCCGCGCCCTCCCGGCCCGACAGCGTGGCCCGCTCGACATCCCTCAACTGCTCGGGGGTGAGCTCGTCGAGCCGGACGGTGCTCTGGCCTCCGTAGCGGTGCCAGAGGTGCACCGGGTGCTGCGGATGCACGGCGACCGAGCCCTCGTAGCGGGCGCCCTCGGTGGCGGCGAGCGCGACGCCGACCACGACACCCACGGCGATGATCACCACGATGGCCTCGCCCACATTGCCGACGTTTCCGGAGCCTCCACCTCCGGACGAGCCGCCCCCGGACGAGCCGCTCCCGACCGAGCCGCCGGACACGCCTCCAGAGACGGGCGACGCATCGTGGACGGAGTTGCGCGTGTAGACGGGCGGATCGTAATAGGGCGCACCGAAGTCGATGTAGAAGTCGGGGACCCAGTAGCCGTGCAGGCCCATGGAGTAGCCCGATGGTGGCGGTCCCTCCTGGGGGGGATACCAGGGCCCGGCCGGCTCCGGCTCCGCGTCCGTCGTGAACTGCTGCACGGCATACACGTTCTGGCCGCGCGTCTCGGGAGGTTCGCGCGCGAGCCGCTCCAGCTCCGTCCGCGACACCTCGTAGTAGTGGCCGAGGCATCCGCTCGTCAGCACCGCGACGAGGGTGACGGCTGCCTGCAGCCGCAGGTGGACGGGAATCGGGGGACGTCTCGTGCTCATGCGCCGCTCCTGCCGGGTGCTCCGGGTCATGCCGGAGCCAGCATAGGACGGGCGAGCCCGCGATTCATTCAACTCCGGACAATCAGGGCGCCTTGGCGCACAGGTCCTGCACCTTCCAGCGGTGCAGCACGAGGCCATTGTCCACGCCGACGATGTTCTCCTCGTCGATGACGTGCCAGTGGTCCTCGCCGGAGAGCTGCTCGCTGGCGAGCACGAACTGCTCCAACTGGGTGCCCGGCGCGGGCGGACCCGCGTGGGTGCGGTGCGGACGCTTGCCCGTCTCGGGTGCCGTGTCCGACAGGAAGAGCGTGCGGTTGCGCCGCGTGGCCACCATCACGTCCCCGTTCGTCACCAGGAAGTTCATCGCCGAGCGCTGCTCTCCCGGCTCATCGGTGATGGCCGACACCAACCCCATCGTCTCCGCCAGCGCGCAGGCCACCTTCTCCACGCACGCGCGCCCCTCCAGCGACTGCTGCTTCGCCAGCCGCGTGAGGAAGAGATAGAAGCAGCGCTCCGAGTCCGTGGCGCCCTGGATGCGCGTGAGCAGGTCCGGGCGGATGAGCGACTCCACCTCCGCCTGGTGCCGCGCGAAGTTCCTCAGCGTGCCGTTGTGCACGAAGCACCAGCGGCCATGGAGGAAGGGGTGGGCGTTGCGCTTCTCCACCTTGCCCACCGAGGCCAGGCGCAGGTGGGCCACGACCGTCCGGGAGGACACCCGGCTGCTCACCCGCTCGAAGTCCGGGTCGCAGTACGCCGGTCCCAGCCCGTGCGCGACGAGTGGCTGCTCACCTGCTTCGTAGGAGGCGATCCCCCAGCCATCCTTGTGCTCCCTCGACTGCTGGACGAGGGAGTTCTTCTCCGTCACGAGGGAAGGATGGACAGCCGCGGGGACAGAGGAACGAAAGCCAAAGAGACGGCACATGGTTTCTTGTCTGATGATAACGGCCGGCCCGGACGGGAAGTCCCATCCTGCCACTGCTGTCCGCTTCACGTCACGAACAGAGGGCCCGCTCGCTCTCTACCACCACATGGCCGTCTTTAATCACAATCCGCGCGTGATTGATTCCCAGGTGGTAGGGCAGGTGGCGATAGTTTGAACACGAAAAAACGACAAGGTTTGCCGGGTCGCCCACGGTAATCCGGCCGTATGTGTTCAAACCAAGTGCCAGGGCGGCGCCCCGGGTGGCGGCCCAGTAGGCCTCGGCGGCGGTCAGCCCGTTCTCCAGGCAGGCGAGCCCCAGGGTGAGGGGGAGGTTCTCGCTCATGGCGGAGCCAGGGTTGAGGTTGGTGCCGAGCGCCACGTTGACACCGGCGTCGCGCAGCTTGCGCCCGGGGGCGTAGGGCCGCACGCGCAGGAAGAGGGTGGCGGTGGGCACGAGGACGGCGGTGACACCGGCCTGGGCGAGGGCGCGGATGCCCGCGTCGCTCACGTTCTCCAGGTGGTCCGCGGTGGCGGCACCCAGCTCGGCCGCCAGTTCGGCGCCTCCGCTCGAGGTGAGCTGATCCACGTGCAGCCGGGGCTTCATCCCCAGCTTCTGGGCGGCCCCGAGGATCCGCCGCGCCTCCGCGTGGGAGAAGGCGCCCTGCTCGACGAAGACGTCGCAGAAGCGCGCCAGGCCCTGCTCGGCCACGGCGGGGATGATCTCCTTGATGCAGAGATCCATGTAGGCCTCGCGCCACTCCCGGTACTCCTCGGGGATGGCGTGGGCGCACATGAGCGTGGGGATCAGCTCCAGGGGCTGGAGGGTGGAGAGCCGCTGCACGGCCTTGAGCATCTTCAGCTCGTCCTGGAGGGACAGGCCGTAGCCGCTCTTCACCTCGGCGGTGGTGATGCCGTACTCCAGCATGAGCTGGAGGCGGGGCAGGGCGAGCCGGATGAGATCCTCCTCGCTGGCGAAGCGGGTGGCGCGCACGGTGTTGGCGATGCCGCCGCCGGCCTGGGCGATCTGCAGGTAGGTGGCGCCCTGGCAGCGCAGATCGAACTCCGCGGCGCGCTCACCGGCGAAGACGGCGTGGGTGTGGGGATCCACGAAGCCGGGGCCCACGAACTGGCCGTGGGCGTCCAGCACGCGGGTGGAGGGGCCCACGGCGCCCTTGGGCAGACTGCCCTCGGGGCCCACGTACCAGACCTTGCCCCGGCGCACGCCGACACAGGCGTTGGGCTGGGGCGTGAGGGCGCGCTCGGCGGGCTCCTGGGGGGAGCCCTCCACGGTGAGCACCTCGGAGGTGTTGCGGATCAGCAGCTCCAGGGTTTCCATGCGTCACGTCACTCGGTGATGCCGGGGATGCGGACGCCGCGCTCGTGGGCGACCTGGACGGCCTCCGGGTAGCCGGCGTCGGCGTGGCGCAGCACGCCCATGGCGGGATCCGAGGTGAGCACGCGCTCGATGCGGCGGGCGGCCTCGGGGGTGCCGTCGGCCACGATCACCTGGCCGGCGTGCAGCGAGTAGCCCATGCCCACGCCGCCGCCGTGGTGGAAGGACACCCAGGAGGCGCCATTCACCGCGTTCACCAGGGCGTTGAGGATGGGCCAGTCGGCCACGGCGTCCGTGCCGTCCTTCATGGACTCGGTCTCGCGGTTGGGCGAGGCCACGGAGCCGCAGTCGAGGTGATCGCGCCCGATGACGATGGGGGCCTTCACCTCGCCCTTGCGGACCATCTCGTTGAAGCGCAGGCCGGCCTTGGCGCGCTCGCCGTAGCCCAGCCAGCAGATGCGCGCGGGCAGGCCCTGGAAGGCGATGCGCTCACGGGCGAGGGTGAGCCAGCGGCGCAGCGACTCCTTCTGGGGGAAGAGCTCCAGCACGGCCTCGTCGGTGCGGCGGATGTCCTCGGGGTCTCCCGAGAGCGCCACCCAGCGGAAGGGCCCGAGGCCCTCGCAGAACATGGGGCGGATGTAGGCCGGGACGAAGCCGGGGAAGTCGAAGGCGTTCTCCAGGCCGGCGAGCTGGGCCTGGGCGCGGATGTTGTTGCCGTAGTCGAAGACGTGGCTGCCGGCCTTGGCGAAGTCCAGCATGGCCTCCACCTGCATGGACATGGACTGGCGGGCCTTCTCCACGTAGGCCTTGGGGTCGCGCTTGCGCAGCTCGGCGGCGGACTCCAGGGTCATGTCCGCGGGGATGTAGCCGTTGAGGGGATCATGCGCGCTCGTCTGATCCGTGACGAGGTCCGGCTTGATGCCGCGGCGGTACAGCTCGCGGAACACCTGGGCGGCGTTGCCGATGATGCCGATGGAGCGGCCCACGCGCTTCTTCTGGGCCTCCTTCGCCAGCGAGATGGCCTCGTCGAGGTCCTTGGCGATGACGTCGAGGTAGCGGGTCTCCACGCGGCGCTGGGCGCGGGTGGGATCGATCTCCACGCCGAGGAAGACGGCGTTGTTCATGGTGGCGGCGAGGGGCTGGGCGCCGCCCATGCCGCCGAGGCCGCCGGAGAGGACGAGGCGGCCGGAGAGATCATCGGAGCCGAAGTGGACGCGGCCGGCCTGGGCGAAGGTCTCGTAGGTGCCCTGGAGGATGCCCTGGGTGCCGATGTAGATCCACGAGCCGGCGGTCATCTGGCCGTACATCATGAGGCCCTTCTTCTCGAGCTCGAAGAAGTGGTCCCAGTTGGCCCAGCGGCCCACGAGGTTGGAGTTGGCGATGAGGACGCGGGGGGCATCGGGGTGGGTGCGGAGGATGCCCACGGGCTTGCCGGACTGGACGAGGAGGGTCTCCTCATCGGTGAGGCGGCGCAGGCCGTCGACGATGCGGTCGAACGAGGCCCAGTCACGGGCCGCCTTGCCGATGCCGCCATAGACGACCAGGTCCTCGGGGCGCTCGGCCACGTCGGGGTCCAGGTTGTTCATCAGCATGCGGAGGGCGGCTTCCTGGACCCAGCCCTTGCAGGACAGAGCGGTTCCGCGGGGGGCTCGAATGGTACGGGACATGCGGCCGACACTACCCGAAGCCGGGGGGGGTTGTGCGTCCGAGTTGAGGGGTTTCCGCTACAGCAGACGGAATGTCCGTCATCAGCGGGACAGCGGCCTGCGAGCGGTCATCCCGGCCCTCGAGAATCGGGCGTCTTGCGCCGCAGCGCGACGAACTCCGCGGCGAAGTCGAGGAACTTGAGGGCGGCCCGCTCGTGATCTCCGCCGCAGTCGCGGAGGTACTTCACGTGCCAACCCTCGAGAGGCAACTCATGCTTCACCTCGTCGAGCCACTCCAGGAAGTCCTCCCACTCCTGCTCCTGCCCGCCGTTGAATTGGGTGTTGGAGGCCCATCCGAGGATGAACGAGAAGAGGGATTCCACTGTATTGAATCCCGTCGCGAACCAGAGGCCTCGCTTCATGAGGATCTGCTTGCGGGCGTAGAGCAACGCATCCATGAGCCCGACCCGGCGCCCACGCCATTCCTCGGGAATGGGCTCCTCCTTGACGATTCGTTTACCGGTCATAGGGTCTGTACCACCTCTTCCGTTATCGTGCTTCCTGGAGATGTATTGAGCCGGGCCATGTACTCGCGGAAGGGCAGGCCAGCCGGGCCCGTGTAGGCATCGATGACCTTATCCCCGAGCCGGACCGCCACGTGGTACCCCCGTGTCGAGAGCTGATGAGTCCTGAGCAGCACGCCGTTTGAAATCTCGTCGAAGCCCATCACCATCGCTCGGCCGCGGATCGTGAAGCGCAGGAACTCCGGCTGTTGTCCGAGCCGGGTCAATCCTTCGTGGATGGTTCTCGCGACCTTCTCGCACTCTCCCGCCTTCTGGTTGGCCACGGCGAAGGCGTTCTGGAACGCCACCAGCCAGTCCGGAACACGGCCAATGTCCTTGAGCAGCAGATACTGAGCGACGGCGCAGTGGAGGTCTCCCATGAGGAGGCAGGCCTTGAGCCGGGCCCGGATCGACTCGTCTCCAGGCAGGGGCGGGCTGCCGAGCACGAGCGAGGGGATGAGGGTCATCGCCGTTGGGGATGACGCCAGTCCCGAAAAAGGTGACAGACAGAGGAGCATGAGCAGGGCGGTAGTGACTCTGCCTCTGGCACATATCGAGGTTTTCATGGGAGTGGCGCCGTAGGTTTCAGACAGGGCTGCGTGTCTGGCTCGCTTGCATAGAGATGCCGATCCCAGGGAGTAGATGAGCCGTAGCACTCTTGGCCATATTCATTCAGTTGGGCATGAGGCAGTGTAATGACGGCGGGGCAGAGTTGCTCGATTACTTCCATCGATGTCTCGGGACCGAAGGAGCGCCTCCCATGGTCCACGCCCCATACTTGACCGTCACTTCTGAATCCGAAATCCATGGACCGCATGCCTCGGGACGAAACTCCACTGGCGTAGGCGGATACCGAGTCGCCCATCAGGGATGGGTCGATGGGGAGTTCATGATAGGGGCGCCTTCGGACGGGCATGGTTGAATCGTTGAATTGTATGGTTCTCTCCGCTGAGAGGCCTATGCGAAACAAATCGGTTGTGGTTATGTAGACTGAGAGGTATTGATTTCCTCGTCGAGGTTTGCGAACGTCGCAAAGGGATCGATGTTCCCTCGCAATCGAAGCGACCTTTCTGCAGCCGAATAGCTCTCGCGGAGAGTCTCGGCCCTTGAATCGGGCGCACTGAGTAGGTGTTCTTTGAGTGCGGTTTGGATTCCCGACCGATGATTTCCCAGTTCCTTGCGGAGTTCTTCGCGAAAGTCGGCCGCCTTCTTGCCTAGCCGTTCCTGTCCGAATCTGAGAACGAAGTCGTGTTTGTTGCTCTTTGCGAGGTGCCTTGCCAGGAGTGCAATGGCGTGATAGCCAACTCGAGAGGGGCTAGGGCCATTGCCTATCTTCTCCAAGCGAAGATCTCTCTTGAGGACAAGAAAGATCATGTCATGCGTATTTTGCAGAAACGTGAGGAATATGGTTGATGCAGTGGTCCTGTTGTTGAACACCTTGTGGTAGGTGCCGTCGTGCTCGAAGATGTCGTTGGGATGGAGGGCGTATGACAGGCCTTCCTCTCCCTGGGCTGCGGCAATCGAGCGTGCGAGTTCTACGATGTGGATGGCGAGATCGTTTGAATTTTCGTAATCCTCAATCAGAGTTTCGGGGTTGGAATCTAGGATGTGTGCAAAGGATCCTTCTTGCCGCTCATAAAATATTTTGCGGCTACGGAATCTTCGCTCCAATTCTAGCTGGAGTGGGTTGTTGGCGCGGAGTGCCGCTGGGGGTATTGCGTTTTGGCGGTTGTTGTTGATTGTGATTGTTTGAACTAGGTTCTCGTCGCGGGTAGTGGTGATGCGAAGAGGGATTGTGACCTGTGCCCACTTGTCTTGTTGAAGCTTGTCCTTGATCTTGGGATCCATTGAAAAAAGATAGGCTGTCTTGATTGTTTGGCAGCCGTTCAGGACGTATGGGTCTTGGATTTCGATGCGGTTGCCATTTTTCCGTATGGCGCGAGCGAAGACTGTTACTCCATTGTGGAAAAAGGCGAAAAGCCCAGGGTCGATTGTCCCCTTGATGCACATTTGGGCCAAGGTTTCGCGTATCTTGGCGGATGGGCCTCGTTCCGTGTTCTTGGCGTTTTTGATGAAATAGCGGACGTTCTTCGAAAATAGAGTGTCCCGTCGCAATGAGTACATTGCGACGAGTTCCGCGAGTTTGGCGATTCCGTACAACATCTGGGCTTCAGTGTTGTTGTGGTGAGCAGTCGTTTCCGCCACTGTTAGTTCCAGTGGGACCCAGGGAGGCGGGATTTTTGTGTCAATGTCTCCAAAATCCATTTTGTCTGGGCCTATATGGCCAAGATTGAAGGTGTAATCTGGTAACTCCTCTTCTATCTGAGCTCCCAGTTCGCTGCGTGAATGGTTGGTTTCATTGGATGCGATTTCATGGTCTTCTTGGCAGAGATGAAGGACCATGAAGTCTAGAATCAGGGACTTTCGTTCCTCGGGTGATAGTAGATTGAGGTCGCGCCGCAGATTGACTATGATTTTGTTCTCTTTACTCTCGTCTGACTCTAGGCCGTCGAGCAACCGGCGCAGTCTGGCAGGGAGCTTTTTGAGGTCTCGAAAGCCCTTCTTGACCTCGGAAATACTTCCGCTGTATTTGGCCTGAAGGAGAAAAAGCCGTACACGACCGTCTTGGCGCAAGATGTGATAGGCGTCCAGCCCGAAGTCGTAACCTTTTGTGTCTCCATCAATGGCTGGATCTGAGCACTGGGTGAGGGCTTGTGTCTCCGGCAGGAAATACTTGCGATGCAGGTACCAAGCGGGGAAACAGTCCTCGGTGGCGGCGCTGTATGCCGTCTTGATTTGGAATGCTTCTACTTCTTCGCGAATTTTACTGCTTTTCATGTCTGCCTCCTCTGATTGATGAATTCCTGGGCGAAGTCGAGGAACTTCAGGGCGGCCCGCTCATGATCCCCGCCACAATCGCGGAGGTACTTCACGTGCCAGCCCTCGTAGGGCATCTCGTGCTTCACTTCGTCGAGCCAGTCCAAGAAGTCTCGCCACTCCTGGTCCTTGCCACCGTTGAACTGGGTGTTGGAGCCCCACCCGATGGTGAAGGACAAGAGCGAGTCGATGGTGTCTCCTCCTGTGACGCACCAGAGCCCTCGCCCCTCCAGGAGTTGCTTCCGGGCATAGAGCAGCGCGTCCATGAGCCCGACTTTGCGACCGCGCCACTCCTCGGGTAGGGGCTCCACCTTCCCAACCTTTTTCTCACTCATGGACCTTGCACCACCTCGTAAAGGATCTGGCTCGTGGACGAGATTCTGAGCCGGTTCATGTATTCGGTCAGAGGAAGACCGGCCAACCCCGTGTAGGCGTCGATGATGTTGTCCCCAAGTTTCACGGCGAGATGCCTCCCCGTGGTCGCAAGTTGATGGTTCTTGACCAGAACGCCTTTGGACATCTCATCGAATCATCGAAGCTCAGCAGCTTCACATCTCCGTCAACCCTGATGCGCAGGAACTGCGGCTTTTGTCCGAGCCGGGTCAATCCTTCGTGGATGGTCCTCGCGACCTTCTCGCACTCTCCCGCCTTCCGGTTTGCTACGGCGAAGGCGTTCTGGAACGCCACCAGCCAGCCGGGTACCCGGCCAATGTTCTCAAGCAGGAGGTACTGGTCGACAACGCAGTGGAGGTCTCCCATGAGCAGGCAGGCCTTGAGCCGGGCCCGGATCGACTCGTCTCCAGGCAGGGGCGGACTGCTGAGCACCAGCGAGGGCAGGAGGGTCGTCGCTGGGGATGATGCCAGTCCCCGCGTCGGCAGCAGGCAGAGGAGCATGAGCAGGGCAGTGAGCACTCCACCTCTGACCGCGAGCGAGGTCTTCATACGGAACTCCAGGATAACCCACGTCTCCCTGCACGTGACGCGGGACGTCCGGGTCGTTCCGTGCTACCACGCACCGCGCCATGAGCCGCATCTATCGTTCGCTTCCCCCCGCTGGTACCCGGATTGGTCTCGCTTTCTCGGGTGGTCTCGACACCCGCGCCGCCGTGGCGTGGATGTCCCGCAAGGGTCTCGAGGTGTACGCCTACACCGCCGACCTCGCCCAGCCCGACGAGAAGAACCCCGCCGACATCCCGCCCATCGCCATGACGCACGGCGCGAAACAGGCCCGGCTCGTGGACTGCCGCGAGGCCATGGTGCGCGAGGGCCTCGTCGCCATCCAGTGCGGCGCCTTCCACCTCTCCGTGGGCGGCAAGAAGTACTTCAACACCACGCCCCTGGGCCGCGCCGTCACCACCACCGCCATCGTCCGCGCCATGCGCGAGGACTCGGTGAACGTCTTCGGTGATGGCAGCACCCACAAGGGCAATGACATCCAGCGCTTCTACCGGTACGGCATCCTCGTCAACCCGGAGCTGCGCATCTACAAGCCCTGGCTGGACCCGGAGTTCGTCAATGCCTTCGGCGGCCGCAAGGAGATGAGCGAGTTCCTCGTCTCCATCGGCATGCCCTACAAGATGGGCACCGAGAAGGCCTACTCCACCGACGCCAACGTGCTCGGCGCCACGCACGAGGCCAAGGACCTGGAGCACCTCGACAAGGGCATGAACATCGTGGAGCCCATCATGGGCGTGGCCCACTGGCGCCCCGAGGTGGAGATCCGCCCCGAGCGCGTCACCGTGGAGTTCGCCCAGGGCCTGCCCGTGTCCCTCAATGGCAAGCGCTTCGCCTCCCTCTTCGAGCTCTTCCTGGAGTGCAACCGCATCGGCGGGCGCCACGGCCTGGGCATGAGTGATCAGCTCGAGAACCGCGTCATCGAGGCCAAGAGCCGCGGCATCTACGAGGCCCCCGGCATGGCGCTGCTCCACATCGTCTACGAGCGCCTCCTGTCCGCCATCCACAACGAGTCCACCACGGACCTCTACTTCACCCTGGGCCGCCGCCTCGGCCGCTTCCTCTACGAGGGCAAGTGGTTCGACCCCGAGGCCCTCCTGCTCAAGGACTCGCTCACCCGGTGGGTGGCTCCCAGCATCACCGGCAGCGTCACCCTGGAGCTGCGCCGCGGCGACGACTACACCCTGCTCGACACCCAGGCCGTGCACATGGCCTACGACCCGGACAAGCTCTCCATGGAGAAGGTCGCCAGCGCCTTCACCCCGGAGGACCGCATCGGCGCCCTGGAGATGCAGAACCTCGCCGTCACCGACAACCGCGGCCTGCTCCTGCACCACCTCTCCAGCGTCCGCACCCTCTCCGAGGGCACCCCCACCGGCACTGGCATCGCCCAGCTGCTCGGCGACGGCGAGAAGGAGTGAGGCTTTTACGTTTTTCCCGGTTTGCGTGAATATGGGAATCCCGAGCCGGGGATGAGCCCCGGCGGTCAGGAGATTCCCCCATGCGAACCGGACGGTTGTTGCTGCTCTCCACGCTGACGCTCGCCTCGTGCGGCCCCCTCGTCGAGGAGGAGGCCGTGCTCGGCGAGCGCAGGGACGCGCTGATCACCGACGTGGACCTGGACGGCATCGACGATGCCTTCGAGGATCAGCTCGCGGCGAAGTTCGCGCCCGAGGTCCGGCTGGCCCCGGACTCCATCGACTGGGCGCGGCCGGCGAACGTGGACTGGTACCTGGCGCGCGTGCACATGCGCTTCGACCACTCGGGGTGCCCGGACTGCGAGGTGCTCGCGCTGGCCACGCCCACGCAGAGCAACCTCTCCGCCCAGTCCCACAAGACGAAGGGCACGTTCTGCACCCATACCAGCACGGTGTACTACTCGAACGCGTCGCGGAAGGAGTTCTTCCTCCAGCCGCCGGATGACAGCGTGCACAACGGCACCACGTCTTCTGGCTGGCGCGTGTACGTGCACTCGAAGAAGAGCGCGCTCGTCGCGGGCGGCTACGACATCCAGTACTGGTTCTTCTACCCGTACAACGACTCCTACGCGTCGGTGAACCACGAGGCGGACTGGGAGCACATCACCGTGACCACGGACTCGGCCGGCAACTTCCAGTCGGCGTGGTACGCGGCGCACAGCGGTGGCACGCGCTACAGCGCCTCGCAGCTCAGGTGGAACGGGACGCACCCCATCGTGTACTCGGCGGATGGCTCGCACGCGAGCTACCCCACCGCGGGCACGTACCCCACCGAGGTGTCGGGCTTCGATGACCACGCCTACGACGGTGGCCCGGTGTGGCAGACGTGGACCAACCAGGTGAACGTGGGCGAGAAGGGCGCGCCCCGCAACGGCCAGAACTTCATCAAGTACGGTGGCCGTTGGGGCGAGGTGGGTGAGCTGGACGCCACGAGCGGTCCGCAGGGCCCGTCCTTCCAGGGCGCCTGGAACACCTACTGAGGCAAGCGGATCGGCTCGACGCAGGTGAATGAGCTGGACCGCGTGCGCGAGCCCGGAGCGCTGCCTCGGCTACCGCGCCAGCTCCACCTTCTCCAGGTACTCGGGGATGTAGGCCGGCCAGCCGCGTGCCTCCACGCGGCCCTTGAGCGCCTGCAGCGCCGAGGGCTCCCCGTGGACGAGCAGCGTCTGGTGCGGCGGTGACTCGAAGCCGTCCATCCAGCGCAGCGTCTCCGTCCAGTCCGCGTGCGCCGAGAAGCCGCTCACCGTGCGGATCTCCGCCTCCACCCGCACCATCTGCCCGTGGATCTTGATCTCCTTCTCGCCGTCCAGCATGCGCCGGCCGCGCGAGCCCTCGGACTGGTAGCCCACGAAGAGCACCGTGTTGCGCGGATCCGGCAGCCTGTACTTCAGGTGGTGGAGGATGCGGCCTCCCGTGGCCATGCCCGAGGCGGAGATGATGATGCCCGGGCCCTCGCGCTGGTTGAGCTGCTTGCTCTCCTGCGGCGAGGTGACGAAGCGCGTGCGCTTCGTGGCCAGTGGGGACTCGCCCCGCTTCACGATGGCGGACATGTCCAGATCATGCTCCTCCGCGTGCGCCAGGTAGATGGGCGTGGCGTCGCACGCCATCGGCGAGTCCACGAAGACATCCAGCTCGGGGATGCGCTTCTCCGCCTCCAGGTTGCGCAGGTGGTAGAGCAGCTCCTGGGTCCGGCCCACGGAGAAGGCGGGGATGACGACCATGCCCTTGCGCTCGTAGGCGCTCCGCACCGCCTCGCACAGCGCATCCACGGGCCGCGTCTCCCCGTGCTCGCGGTCGCCATAGGTGCTCTCCACCACCAGCGTGGTGGCCGAGCGGACCGTCTGCGGATCCCTCAGGATGGGCGCGTGGTAGCGGCCCAGGTCCCCCGTGAACACCACGCGCTGATTGGTGCGCTCCAGGTGGAACACGCACACCGCCGAGCCGAGGATGTGGCCCGCCCGGTAGAAGGTGAGGGTGATGCCGGGGAGGATCTCCCGGGTGCGCTCGTAGCCGAAGGTCTCGAAGAGCTTCAGCGCACGCTCCGCGTCCTCCACCGAGTAGAGGGGCAGGGCGGGGCGGTGCTTGGAGAAGCCCTCCTTGTTGGCATAGCGGGCCTCTTCCTCCTGGAGGTGTGCCGAGTCCGGGAGCAGCAGCGCGGACAGATCCCGCGTGCCGGAGGTGCAGTAGACGGGCCCGTGGAAGCCGTCACGCACCACACGGGGCAGACCGCCCGTGTGGTCGATGTGGGCGTGCGTGAGGACGATGGCGTCGAGGCTCCGGGGCGGGACGGGCAGGGCGCGCCAGTTGCGCTGGCGCAGCTCCTTGCGGCCCTGGAACAGACCGCAATCGATGAGCACCCGCTTGCCCTGGTACTCGAGGAGGAACTTTGAACCGGTAACGGTCCCCGCGGCGCCGAGGAAATGGATGGAGGCCATGCGTGGCACTCTATCCCAGCCGCTTCCCTGCGGCGGCGCCCCCTCCTATCCTGGCTGGGCGAACCGTTTCAGGAGATGCGAGCCATGAATCGAGTGAAGAAGGCTTCGTGGTGGGCCGTGGTGCTGGCCGGTGGGTTGATGATGGCCCTGCCGGCGGTGGCGCAGCAGAAGAAGGACTGCCGGGGCTCGTGCCTGTCGAAGGCCAGCGTGGAGGTGGAGGCGTGCGCGAAGGCCTGCCCCGCCGCCAGCGATCCGACGACGCGTGAGGCCGCCGGCAAGTGCATGAACCGTTGCGCGGAGAAGTTCCGCGCCGCCGAGGCGTCCTGCGAGAAGACCTGCCCGGCTCCGAAGCAGGAGGACCAGACCCACTGAGCGGGTCCGTCACCCCAGGGCCTGGGCCGCGATGGCATGGAGGAGTTCCCTCCTGCCCGGGGCCCGGGTCCCGTGGAGCTGCATCATGGGCGCCGGGACGTGCCGCTCGAGCCCGAGCCCCGCCACCCACTCGCTCAGCCCGGCGAACCGCGGAGGAATGTCCACCCGCACCGTGCCCTCGAGGCCCCGGAGCAGCCCGGCCGCGAGGCTTCGGGCGATGGGCTCCTCCCGGGCGATGAGGGGTCCCACCATCGCCGACTCGAAGTTGGGCCACGCCAGGCCATACCCCACCACGCGGCCGTCCCGCTCGGCCACGAGTGCGCGGTACGCCATCCGGTGCAGGGCCTGGAGCAGCTCCCGCCGGGGCGCACCGAAGGCTTCCGCGTCCAGCGACGCGACCGCGTCCAGATCCTCCCCGGTCATCGCTCGCACCCGCGTGTCCGCGACGGCCACTTCCTCGGGCTGCCGGGTGAGCCTGCCCAGATGCTTCACGATCTCATCCACCTGGACGAAGCCCAGCTTCTCGTAGAGGGGCCGGCCCTGCTCCGTCGCGTACAGGAGCGTGGGGAGGGGACCGATGTGCTCGAGCGCATGCTCCATGAGGCGCCGTCCGAGTCCCTGCCGCCCATGGGAAGGCGACACCACCATCATCCCGATCGACGCCGCCTCACGCCCATGGGGCGTGACGAGCACCGTGCCCGCGAGCCCACCTTCCGGTGAGTCCACGCCGAAGCCGGTGCCCAGCTCCAGCATCATCCGCCACTTCAGCTCATCCGGCGCCCAGTCGCGCTTCACGGCGAGCGCGAGACAGGCGGGCAGATCCTCCAGCGTGAGCCTCCGGATGCGCATGCGGCCGCCTATACCACGGGGCTCTCAGGCCTCTCGCGCGAAGGCGCTGTACACCGAGGCGAAGCCCGCTGCCGCCAGCCCCACCAGGAACAGCACGGGCCCCAGCAGCAACCCGCCATGCACCAGCGTCCAGACGAGCCCCAGCACCACCACGCCGATGGGCGCGAAGCGCAGCCAGTCCGGCCTCGGCACCTCCGGGCGCAGCGCCATCAACCCCAGCACCCCGAGCAGCAGCAGCTCCAGGGCCACGGAGAAGGACTGGTCCCAGCCCTTGTCGTAGCTCTCCTCGATGAGCCCGTAGACGAAGTCCTCCGAAGGGGTTGGCGCATCCACCACGCGCAGCTCCGGCGGCGCCTGTGGCACCGGACCCGAGCTCCGCGTCGTCGTCAGGGGCACCCAGGTGAGGAACAGCGACAGCAGGCACAGTGCCACGCCCCCGAGCGCCACCGGGCCCAGTCCCCGCAGCAGCACGCGGGGCTCGAAGAGCCGGCTCCACCCGTTCTGTCCCGCGTACACCTTGCGGTACTGGTCGTAGCCCAGCAGCGCCGCGCCTCCGAGCCACAGCAGCGGCGTGACGCCGATGCCCAGCATCCGGATCGCCAGGGCCGCCGCCACCACGACGAACAGCGCCGGCACCACCGGACGCATCAGCGAGGTTGGGACCCAGTCCACCAGCGGGTGGCGCTCGCCGGCATCGCGCAGCTCGCGCGCCGCCACCAGCCAGCCGCCGATGACCACCACGAGCGACCAGAAGGGCCCCACACCCGCGAAGAAGGGCAGGATGGAGAGCACCAGCGCCACCCCGAGCAGCCCCACGCCCGCCACGCTCGGCGAGTGCCCCGGCACGTGCGCCAGCCACACCGGCCCGTCATACGGCGGTGCCTTGGGCCGGCCGGGCGTGTGAAGACCTGGATCCGTGTCCTCGGCCTCTTCCGGCGCGGGGACGACGGCGCGGGCCGCCGCGGTGCTCCGCGTGCGTCCCGTCGTCGCCATCGCGGTGACGCCGGTGGACGTCCGGCGGACCGTTCCAGGGGGTGGGGGAGGGGGCATCTTCGCCCCACAGTTCTCGCAATAGCGCAGGGTCTCGTCCTTCGCGCTCTCTCCGCACTGCTTGCACCGCATCGGGAAACGGCCTCCGGCAGCACCCCGGGCCCTGGGGTCGCGCCGCGCGGAGTATACCGGATTTCCCGGCGCCCTACTTCCAGGCGACGTGGTAGGCGCAGCTGCCCCCTCCGCGCTTGCGGCAGGGCTTGGTGGCGTCGTGGAGGATGGTGGCGGTGGGCTGGAACCGCTGCGCCATGGCGATGATGATGCCCCGGTCGAAGTCGCACGGGTACGGCGTGGTGCTCTCCATGGTGACCAGGTTCTTGCCCGGCGTGTGCGAGTAGGTGTAGTGGCCGATTCCCTCGCGCATCTCGCCCGTGTGGGGGCTGAACATGGACTCGCCGCGCACGGCGTGGTTCATGTGGTACGCCACGTCGATGCACTTCAGCGCGCTGTGGATGTCCGTCACCGTGGGCGGGAAGACCGCGTTCTTCGGCGTGGTCATCCCCGACTGAAACAGCAGCACGTGGCCGAACTCGTTGCCGATCCGCTCCAGCGCCGTCAGCCAGCGCTCCAGCGGGTACCAGGCGCCCGCCCCGAACTTCACCGCCCCGGTGCCGTCGTCAGCGCCCAGGCCCTCCTCGAGGAGGATCTTGTTGGCGATCAGCGTGAACGAGCCGAACCCGTCGATGACGATCTGCAGGTTCGCGCCCAGCACCTGGAACTGTCCGGGGCCGATCTGCTCCCGGGGACTCGGCATCTTGATCTCTCGCTTGAAGTCCAACGTGGAACGCCCCTGGTTGGGATTGAGCTGGCTCAGCATGGTGGTCACCTTTCCGGCTGTAACTGGAGATGGATACAAGGGGCACTGTCAGATATCGCGCACGTCACCCGGGCAGTTCACCGACGTCTCGCCCGGATCCGCGATGGCGTTGCCGCACGTCGCGGGACAATCCGAGGGGCTGTTCGCGTGGTTCTCGCCCGCGCTCACCAGGCACAGCCCGTCCCCGGAGAAGGGCGTGGGCAGCGCGAAGGCGTTCGGCCAGAGGGTGGCCTGGCCCCGGTCACCCGGGACGAACCGGAACCACAGGCCCCAGATGAACTGCGTCACGTCCTGCGTCTTCACCCAGCCGCGCTGCGCGAGGTGCGCGCCCAGCGAAGGCGCGGACTGCAGCGCCGAGACGCTCGCGAAGTCCGGAACGCCAGGGGTCACCGGGCCCACGCGCTCGAGCGTGTACACGAAGGCCGCCAACCGCTTCTCCGGGTTGTAGACGAGCCACACGCTGGCCAGCCCGCGCGCCTTCGCCTCCGCCACCAGATCCTTCCAGCGCGCCTCGAGGTAGCCGCGGTGGTTGCCCCTGGGCAGCTCGAAGCGCTCGGTGCGGACCACGTGCTGCTTGGAGCGCAGATCCTTGAAGTCCTTCACGCCGATGACGCTGTAGGCCGTGCACTCGGTGCTGGCGAAGTAGGAGCGCTCCGAGAACACGACGCCATCCAGCCGGTACTCGTTGGGGACCCAGTACGCGTACTCCTCGGCGTGCTTCACCGTGTCCACCAGGTAGCGCCCACCGCTGTAGAGGTACGGGTCCGTGGCCGTCGGCAGGCTCAGCGGCAGGTACTTGAAGATGACGCCCGGCCGGGCCGCCAGGTACATCCGGTCCCGCTCGATGACGGCCGGAGCCTGATCCACCGGGAGCGTGGGGTAGAGCTTGTAATCACAGAAGGTCGCGCCCCGAACGCCCCGCGACACGCCCTCCACTCCCTCCGAGGCCTCGAGCTGGAGCTCCTGCGCCGCCTGGGCCGTCTGCTCCGCCGGCTCGGGGAGCTCGCTCCCGCCTCCGCAGGCCATCACCAGCACACTCAGCGCGATCAGTCTCTTCATGGCAGTCACCCCGGAGCCCCCGAGCGGCGTCACCGCGGCTCGTCGGGACTGCTACAGGGCAAGCCTCGTGCCCGCTCAAAACGAGGCTCGATCGCGCAAGGGGCCGCGAAATTTATGGGCCCTGACGTTCGAGCACGCGGAAAGCCCGTGCACTCCGGCTAACCATTCGCGGTCATCCATGACCCCGGTGTCATTCGTGACCAGGACCCCCGGGTAGCGCCAGACCACGCGGATTCCTGCAGCCACCCCGGAAGTTCGTGCCACCGTGCCGGTATGACTGTGGGGCCAGTGCAATGCGCTCCATTGCCCCTGCAGCATTGCGACACGGATGGTGCCGGTTCCCCACGGGAATTGCCCGCCGGGTACAGCCTGGGGTCTTTGGCACCCTCACCCCGGTTCCTCTCCCGAGGGGTTACTGCTTCGCGCTGGGGGCGCTCGACGACAGCTGGCGGATCCACTGCGCCATCGACTCGGGATCGATCGGGCCCACGTGCTTGCCCCGGATGATGCCCTGCGCGTCGATGAAGTACGTCTCGGGCACACCCGCCACCCCGTACGCCACCGCCACGCTGGAGTTCTGATCGATCAGCTGCGGGAAGCTCGCGCCCATCCGCGCCAGGAACTGCTTCGCGTTGTCCTCGGTGTCCTCGAAGACGACACCCAGGAACTGCGCCTGTCCGCCGAACTCCCGCGCGCCCCACTCCAGCACCGGGTGCTCCATCTTGCAGGGCCCGCACCAGGACGCCCAGAAGTTGATGACCATGGGCCGGCCCTTGAGCTGCTCCGACGTCACCCGCATCCCGCTGTCCAGCGCCCGCAGCGTGAACGCCGGGGCCGGCTGGCCCTTCAACATGAAGGGCACCTCGCGCGGGTTGCTGCCGAAGCCCCTGGCCAGCACCGCCAGCAAGCCCAGGCACAGCACCACGAAGCCCACCGTGAGACGCCAGTTCATGCCGCACCTCCCGGATGGATGCCCACGTTCGGCTCGGGCGAGGCCCCCGCCGCCGGGGTCTGCTCCTTCTCCTGCGCCGTCGCCCGGGCCCGCCGCGCCGGCCACACCGCGATCAGCGTGCCCAGCACCAGCAGCGGAATGCTCCACCAGATCCACCCCACCAGCGGGAAGATCCACGCGTTGAAGCTCGCCGTGCCCCGGTCCTCGGAGAAGGCCATCAGCGACAGGTACAGGTCTTCCTTCGCCGTCTCGCGCACCGCCGGCGTTCCCACCGGGTCCGTCATGCGCTCGTAGTAGTTCATCCGCGGCGCCATCTCGCTGACGTCGCCGTTGGGCGCCGTCACCTGCACCCGCGTGGCCACGAAGGTGCGGTGCGGCTCCTGGCCGCTGGTGAGCCCCAGGTACTTCACCTGGTAGCCGCCAATCTTCAGCGTCTCACCGATGCGCACCGTGCCCGAGGTGTGCGTCACGAACGCGGAGGAGGCCGCCACCGACACGAAGATCATCACGATCCCCAGGTGCACGATGTAGCCGCCAAAGCGCCGCCGCGCCTTCGTCGCGCTGCCCAGCAGCGCCGTGACGAAGCCCTCGTTCTTCTCGCTCATCCGCACCTTCACCGGCAGCGCCAGCTCGCGCAGGGTGATGACGGTGACGAAGCCCGCCAGCCCGAACGTCAGCAGCGGGTAGAAGCCCCGCAGGCCGCCCAGCAGGCACGCGCCGACGATCACCGCGCCCACCGCCGCCGGTATCCAGAAGCGCTCGCGCACCCGCTTCGGATCCGAGCTGCCCCACGGCAGCATCGGGCCCACGCCCATCAGGAAGAGCACCATCACCCCGCCGGGCACCGCCATCTTGTTGAAGTACGGCTCGCCCACGCTCACCCGGATGCCGCGCACGGCCTCGGAGATGAGCGGGTAGAGCGTCCCCAGCAGCACCGTGAAGGTGATGGCCACGAACACCAGGTTGTTCACCAGGATGGTGGTCTCGCGCGACAGCATGGACTTGATGTCGCTCTCGGCCACCAGCAGGTGCCCGCGCGTGGACAGCAGCGCGATGCACACGAACATCAGCACCGCGATGAACACCAGGAACGTGGGGCCGATGTCCGACTGCGTGAAGCTGTGCACCGAGTTGAAGATGCCGCTCCGGGTCATGAACGTGCCCAGGATGGTCAGCACGAAGCTGCCCAGCACCAGGCTCAGCGTCCACAGCTTCAGCATCTTCTTGCGCTCGTGCACCAGCGTGGAGTGCATGAAGGCGGTGGCCGTCAGCCACGGCAGGAAGGACGCGTTCTCCACCGGATCCCACGCCCAGTAGCCACCCCAGCCGAGCACCGCGTACGCCCACCACGAGCCGAGGATGATGCCCACCGAGAGGAACAGCCACGCCACCAGCGTCCAGCGGCGCAGCGGCGCCATCCACGCATCCCCCATCTGCCCGCGCAGCAGCGCGGCCACGGCGATGCCGAAGGGCACCGTCATGCCCACGTAGCCCAGGTACAGCATGGGCGGGTGGATGATCATCAGCCAGTGGTTCTGCAGCAGCGCGTTGGGACCCGGCCCGTCCATGGGAACCGGCGACACCGAGTGGAACGGGTTGGCCGGCCCGGCGATCAGGAAGGTGAAGAACACGCCCACCGCCAGCATGGTGCCCAGCGCCAGGGACATGTAGCGCGCGTGCTCGTGGCGGTGCACCAGCGCGAACGCGAGCACGTACGTGCCCATGATCACGCCCCAGAAGAGGATGGAGCCCTCGAGCGCGCTCCACAGCGAGACGATCTTGAAGATGGTGGGCGTGGCGCGGCTGCCCACCTGCGCCACGTAGGCCACGCTGAAGTCGTTGGACAGCAGCGCGTACTCCATCACCACGTTGGCGCTGAGCATGCAGAGGAAGAAGCCCCACACGCAGCGCATCACCCAGGGGAAGGCCGCGTCGTCGCGGCGCATCCCGCCCACCAGGCCCACCAGCGCCCCGAAGCTCGCGAACGCGAGCCCGCCGAGCACCAGCCCGTATCCCAACGTACTGTTCACGGAGTCCTCGCCGCGGCCGTGGTCGCTTCCTGCTTCTGCATCTCCTCGAACATCTTCTTCACGTCGTCATCCGTCTTGGGCGCCCGGTACTCGTTGGAGTGGTTCACCATCAACCGGCTGCCCTGGAAGACCTGGGACTGGTCGAACGTGCCCTCCACCACCACGCCAATGCGCTCGCGGAACATCTGCGGCGGCACCTCGGTGGTGCGCACCAGCACGTTGGCCGCGCCGGGCTGCTCGCTGTCCATGACGCGGAAGTGCAGGGTGGTGTGCTGCTCGTTCCACTGGATGCTGCCCGGCTGCACCTGCCCGCCCAGGCGGATGGTGGGGCCATAGGCCTTCTCGCCCTGGGCCATCATCTCCGAGGGCCTCCAGTAATAGACGAGGTTCTCCCCGATGTTGCCAAAGGCCACCAGGGACAGGCCCGCGCCGGCCACCAGCAGGGACACCACGGCGATGAGACGGTTACGCGTCTGCTGCGTCATGGCTCACTCCTTCGAGTCGTGCGTGGACTGGCCGGGACGGCGCAGCCAGAGGGACAAGGCGTACAGCGACAGCGACACCCAGGCGATCAGATAGGCGGCCCAGATGTACTCCCAGCCGCCCTGGATGCGGCCCGAGCCCACCTGCGCGAGCAGCGGGGACAGGTTCAGTGCGGTCATCATCTCAGGCGACCTCCGAAGCGCGGTTGTCTCGCGGGCCCGGCACGTCCGTGGGGAGCGCCTCGGGCATGGCCACCTCCGCCTCACGCGTGGCCAGGGCGATGCGGTAGCGGTGCAGCAGGAACAGGGTGAGCAGGATGAGGCTCGCCCACGCGTTGACGCGCAGCGCCAGCGTCATGTCCGGATCCACCGTCTTCGGGGTGGACTGCACCTGGTGCAGGCTGCGCCACCACTTCACGGAGAACCACACGATGGGCAGATTGACGAACGAGATGATGCCCACCACGGAGCTCCACACCGCCCGCTTCTCGGGGTCTTCCACGAAGCGGCGCAGCGCCATGTAGGCCACGTACGTCACCAGCATGATGGCCATGGCCGTGAGCCGGGGATCCCAGTCCCAGTACGTGCCCCAGGTGGGCTTGCCCCAGATGGCGCCCAGCACCAGGCCATAGCTGCCGAAGAGCAGGCCCACCTCGGCCGTGGACTCCGCCAGCGCGTCCGTCTTCCAGCTCGACTGCAGCAGGTAGGCCACGCAGCAGGCGAAGTTCACCGTCAGCGTCAGCATCGCCATCCACATGGCCGGCACGTGGACGTAGATGATGCGGTAGACGTCCCCCATCTCCCGCTCGGGCGGCGTCCACTTCAAGCCCATCCAGTTGCCCAGCGCCAGCAGCGCCAGGGCCGCCACCGACATGAACAGCAGCACCGGACGCGCGTTGACGCGCGAGCGCGGCGGCGCCCACTTCGCGCCCAGCCACACGCCCAGCCCCACCGACGTCAGCGCCGCCACCGCCGATACCACCTGCAGCACCGTCTTCAGGAGATCGCTCATTGACCTCTAATCCTCGATGACGCGGGGGAACAGAAGGAAGCCCAGTCCCCAATAAATCAGATTGAAACCGATGAGTAGCCCGTACCATGAGCCCAACTGATTCATCGGGTCGCCCTGCAATACGAGCGATGTCGCCTTCGCGGCGGCGAGCAGCGCGGGAATGATGAGCGGGAACAGCAACAGCGGGAGCAGCACGTCTCTTGCCCGCGCGTTGCTGGCGATGGCCGAATACACCGTGCCCGGCGCGCTGATGGCCATGCAGCCAAGCGTCACCGTGGCCGCGAACGAGCCTGGCCCCATGGTCACGGTCACCCCATAGAGGGCCACCATCACCGGGATGAGCAGGGTGCCGAGCAGCATCAACAACAGGGCGTTGCCCAGGGCCTTGGACAGGAAGATGGCGCGGGCGTCCGCCGGGGCCAGCCTCAACCCGTCCAGCGTGAGGTTCTCCTGCTCCACCCGGAAGGACTCGCCCAGCGCGAGCACGCTGGCGAACAGCAGCGCCAGCCACAGGTAGCCGCCCGCGTTGCGCGCCAGCACCTTCGTGTCCGGGCCCACCGCGAACGAGAAGAGCAGCAGCGTGGCCAGCGCGAAGAAGATGAGCGCGTTGAGGCGTGCCCGCGTCCTCCACTCGATGAGCAGATCCTTCGCCAACAGCACCCCCACCGTTCTCAGCAGGGAGATGGGTCGCGCGCCCCTCATGCCGCCACCGCCCGGCCTTCCTGCAGGTGCAGGCGCTCCTCGCACAGGGACAGGCCCTGCTCGATGAGGTGGGTGGCCAACACCACGGTGACGCCCGAGTCCTTGAGCTCGCGGATGATCTTCTCCATGGCCTGGATGCCGGAGGGATCCAACTCGCCGAAGGGCTCGTCCAGCAGCGCCACCGCGGGGGCCTTCATCAGCAGCCGGGCGATGGCCAGGCGCTTGCGCATGCCCGCGGAGAACTGGCGCACCGGGCTGTCCGAGCGCTTCGTCAACCCCACCTTCACGAGCAGCTCCCCGGCCACGTCCGCCGGAGCGTCCATGCCGAGCAGCCGCGCCAGCACCACCAGGTTCTGGTGGGCCGTCAGATCCTCATAGAGGAAGCTCGCGTGGGACAGGAGCGCCACCTCGCGGCGCACGGTGTCGCGCTGGGCCACGCTGTCGTGGCCGCGGATCTCCACCCGGCCGTGCGTGGGCGCGAGCGCGGTGCCCACCAATCTCAGCAGCGTCGTCTTCCCCGAGCCGTTGTGCCCCGTGAGCAGCAGGGAGCGGCCCTGGGGGAGGGTGTAGCTGAGCCGCGCGAGGGCCCAGCGGCGTCCATACCGCTTGCTGACGTCATGAAGGGCGAGCGCGGGGGGCGGCGCGGGGGAGGCTTCCATCGGCGGGAGCGTTCGTAACTGGAAATTTCTCCACACTCCAGCGAAAGCAGGCCCGTCTGGTTGCACAGGAGCCTGGGAGCGGGGCCCCAGGACGAGACCCGGACCTCCGGGCGTCGCTCCGCGCCGAGGTCATCGGCCGGGGTGGGAGGTCCCCGGTGGACCCCTCGGAGGGAAATCCGCGGGCACGCGGCGGAAGGAAGTTTTTTCAATCGCCTGGGTGCTTTTCCCCCGGGCCTCGCGGGGCCGTGGGGCGGGGAGGGCGCGCCACGGGCCGCTGTCCGGGGCGGAACGGCAGATCTTTCCGCCCGTTGACGCCTCGCTTGCACCGATCCGGGTCCATGGACGTAGCGGATGGGAACGGACTTACCTTCCCGGGGGGCCCGGTCTTCTCGCGACACCTCGCGGGGCGGCTGGCATCGCGCATGCACACGCTGGGGGCACGGAGTTCGGTTCGGGCGGCGGCGTCATCTGGGGGAGGGAGTCAGCGATGGACATGCGGGGAATGGTGCGACGGGCGATGAAATCCACGGCGGCGGGAGTGCTGCATCACAGCGGCCTCCGCAAGGCGCTCGCGGCCTACAGGCGCTATCAGTCCGGGGGGCGTCGCATCCTCATCGTCAGCTACCACCGGGTGGTGGCCGACTTCACCGGGGAGCTCCAGCGCTCCATCCCGGGTCTTCTCATTTCGCAAGAGACGTTCCGGAGGCACCTCGAGGGGCTGTCCGCGGCCGGCTACGAGTTCTGCTCGCTGGGGGACGCGCTGGACGTGATGGCCGGGCGCCGCGTGGCGCGGAAGGATCTGTGCGTCGTGTCCTTCGACGACGGCTACCGGGACGTGTACCGGTACGGCTACCCCGTGCTGAAGCAGATGGGCGTGCCGGCCATCACCTACCTGCCGGCGGCCCTGATCGGCACCGGGCAGCGCTTCAACCATGATCGGCTCTTCCACCTGGTGCGGATGGCGCAGGCCCGGGGCTACAAGCCCGTGTTCGACGTGATGCCCGCGCCCGCCACGGAGCTGTTGGACACCGTGCTCTCCGGGCGCAAACGGCTGTCGGCGGCGCTGGATGACTTCATCGGCCGCTACCCCACCGCCACGCTCGTGGAGACCCTCCAGGCCCTGGAGGAGCGGCTGGGCGCCGGCCCGGCGCTGCTCCCCGAACAGGGAGACCTGATGGATTGGGACGAGGTGCGGCGGATGGTCAAGGACGGCTACGACTTCGGCGCGCACACGCTGGGGCACGTGGTCCTCACGCACGAGCCGCTCGACGTGGTGGAGCGCGAGGTGCGCGAGTCCAAGGCCATCATCGAGCGCGAGGCCGGCATCACCGTGCGCGACTTCGCCTACTGCAACGGCTGGTACTCGGACGAGGTCATCCGCGTGCTCGAGGCCAACGGCTTCCGCTCGGCCGTCACCACCGAGGACATGCCCAACCGTATGGGCGGCGATCCGTTCACCCTCAAGCGCAAGGTGCTCTGGGAGAACTTCAGCGTGGGCCTGACGGGCGCGTACTCGCGCACCCTCACGGTGTGCCAGTTGGATGACTGCTTCAGCACGCTGGGCATGCGCGCTCCCGTCCTGGGCCGGCGCCCGCAGAACGCCCCGCGCGGCGAGGTGGTCTGGTGAGCGAAAGGCAGGCTCCCGCGGTAGCCCCCGCCTCCTCGTTCCTGGGGAAGGCGGGGCCGTTGGTGCTCGCCCGGTTGCTCGGCGCCGGGCTCACCTTCTGCATCCCCTTCGTCCTGGCGCGCGTGCTGGGCAAGGAGGAGTACGGCACCTACTTCCAGCTCTTCCTGATCGCCACGACGCTCTACTACGTGCTGCCCTTCGGGGTGGTGCAGAGCCTCTACTACTTCCTGCCCCGCGCCGACGAGAAGCGCCCCTGGCTGGGCCAGACGCTCCTCTCTATGTCCGGCGCGGGCCTGGTGGCCGGCACCCTGGTGTGGACGCTGCTCGGGCCCGTGGCGCGGCAGTTCCACAACCCCGCGCTGCTCGAGTTCCGCGCGCCGCTCGCGGCCTATACCGCGCTGCTGCTCGGCGCGTTTCCGCTGGAGATCTCCCTCACCAGCCAGGGCCGCACGAAGCACTCGGCCCTCGTGTACGCGGTCTCGGAGCTGGTGCGCACGGCCGCCATGGTGCTGCCGTGCCTGCTGGGCTTCGGCCTGCACGGGATGATGCTGGCGGTGGCGGGCTTCGCGCTCGCGCGCTTCGTGGCCGCGTGGGGGGTGGTGCCGCGGGGCACGGGGCCGCTGCTGCGTCCCGGACTGTGGCGCGAGCAGCTCGTCTACGCGGCGCCCTTCGGCGTGGCCATGGCGCTGGCCATTCCCCAGCAGAACGCCCACCTGTACATGGTGGCCGGCGCGGTGGCCCCGGCGCTCTACGCCGTCTACCGCGTGGGGTGCAGCCAGCTGCCCCTGGTGGATCTGCTCTACACGCCCACCAGCGAGGTCCTCATGGTGCGCCTGGGCGAGCTGGAGAAGCAGGGGCGCCTGGAAGAGGGCGTGGTGGCCTTCCGCGAGGCCGCGGGCAAGCTGGCCTTCGCCTTCCTTCCCTTCGCTGCGTTCCTCTTCGCCGCGGCGCCCGAGTTCATCGGCACCTTCTACACGGCGGAGTACCTCGCGGCCGTGCCCATCTTCCGCGTGAGCGTGCTGGGCGTGGTGTTCGCCATCCTCCCCATGGACGGCGTGCTGCGCGCCCGGGGGCACACGCGCTCCATCCTCTATTCGTACCTGTTGAAGGCGGTGGTGACGGTGCCACTCGTCTGGGTGGGGGTGAAGCAGTTCGGGTTGATGGGCGCCGTCGTGTCCTGGGCCGTGGCCGAGGTGGTGGGCAAGCTCTCCCTGCTCGTGCGCGTGCCGGCGGCGCTGTCCACGCCCGAGCACGCCCTGCGCATCCGGGACGTCATCCCCTGGCGCGAGCTGAGCAAGGCCTCGCTCGCGGCCGCGGCCGCCGCGGCGGGTGTCTTCCTGCTGCGCGCCGGCACGGTGCACGCCTGGGGCGGTCTGCCCGAGGGCTTCCTCTGGAGGGCCCTGCCGCTCGCGCTCGCCGGCCTGCTGTTCTGCCTGGGCTATGTGGGCGTCCTGTACGCCACGGGGGTGCGGCCGTTGAGCGTGCTCGCCAGCCTGCGTGCCCGCGGCGCCGGGTGAGCTTTCGGCCCCCCACCTCCGCGGAGGTGGGAGGTGGACGGTTGGGGGTCCGGGGGACTCCCGCCCTGGAGGGCTGGTACCTAGCTTGGGACTCCGTACAACCAGGGGAGAGGCGTGATGGGGATTGATGCGATGTCGATGTACCGGCTGGGACGCAAGCTGTACCTGCGGGGCATTCCCGTGTTGCCAGCCGTGCTGCGCAAGGCCATCCACTACCTGCATGGCTCGTACATCCCCGCCGAGGCGGAGATCGGCGAGGGCACGCAGCTGGGCTACGGCGGCATGGGCATCGTCATCCACAAGGACGCCAGGATCGGCCGGCACTGCCTCATCTCCCACCAGGTGACCATCGGTGGACGCTCGGGCCTGAGGGATCTGCCGGTGATCGGCGACTATGTGCGCATCGGTGCGGGCGCCAAGATCCTCGGCAACGTGCGCATCGGCGACTTCGCGGTGATCGGCGCCAATGCCGTGGTGGTGAAGGACGTGGCCCCCGGCGCCGTGGTGGGCGGCATCCCCGCCCGGGAGATCCGCCGGGACGCGGATCCGCTCGCCGCCTACGAGAGAGAGATGGGGCTGCGCCCACCGGTGCCGCGCCCCAAGCCCGTCGAGCCGACGGAGCCCCCGCAAGCAGCGTCGTCCGCCGCGCAGTAGACGAGACAGGAGGCAGGGCATGCGAGTGCTCCTCGTCGGAGACTATCCGCCGCCGCATGGTGGCGTGGCCGTGCACGTCCAACAGCTCCACGGGTACCTGCGCGAACGCGGGGTGGAGACGGTGGTGCTGGACATCGGCAAGGGGGGCCGGCCGGCTCCGGACGTCATCCCCGTCCGTACCCCCACCCAGTATGGCAAGCGGCTGGCGGGCTTCCTGCGCGAGGGGTGGACCGTCCACGTCCACACCAGCGGCAACAACCCGAAGTCCTGGATGCTCGCGGCCACCGCGGGCGTGAGGGCGCGTGCACCGCGCGTCATCACCCTGCACTCGGGGCTGCTGCCGGACTACCTGGCCGCTTCCGTGTCGCGGCGGGCCTTCGCGCGTGTGGCCCTGGCCGGCTACTCGCGCGTGGTGGCCGTGTCCGAGGCCGTGCGCGAGGCGCTCGCGCGCTGCGGGGTGCCGGAGGAGAAGCTCGTGGTGTACCCCGCCTTCTGCGGCTCGCAGGTGCGGCCGGGGAGGGTGAGCCCGGAGATCGAAGCGGCACGGGCTCGCCGCCGGCCGCTGCTGGCCATGGCGCACCACCCGTCGCCCGTCTATGGCCGCGGGTTGATGTTCCGCGCCCTGCGGATGATCGCGGACGAGCTGCCCGGCGTGGGGCTCGCCGTCTTCGGACCGGGGACGCGCTCGGAGGCGTTCCTGGAGGAGGCCCGCGAGCACCGGGTCGAGGAGCTCATCGAAGACATGGGCGAGCTGGAGCACTCGCGGGCGCTGGCGCTGATCGCGCGCTGCGATGCCTTCATCCGGCCCACCACGCACGACGGGGATGCCATCTCCGTGCGCGAGGCGCTGGCGCTCGGCGTGCCGTGCGTGGCCAGCGACGTGTGCGGGCGGCCGCATGGGACGTACACGTTCCGCGCGGGCAATGCGGTGGACCTGGCCGAGCGGGTGCACCACGCGCTCGAGCAGGGGCCAGCGCAAGCGGTGTCACCGGATGCGGGACCGGTGCTGCTGAAGCTCTACGGCGAGCTGGTGCAACCGACGATTCTGGGAGGAGGCGAGACACATGCGGCGCAGTGAGGAATTGGAGCTGGCCCGCCGGGCGCTCCGCGGCAGGGATCTGGTGGTCTTCTCCAACGACTGGGATGGGGATCCGCTGTCCAAGGTCCACATCATGCGGATCCTGTCCCGGGACAACCGCGTCCTGTGGGTGAACAGCATCGGCAACCGGGCGCCCAAGGCCAATGCGCACGACGTGAAGCGCATCTGGAGCAAGCTGGGCAAGTTCACCGAGGGCATCCGCGAGGTGGAGCCCAATCTCTTCGTGCTCTCCCCGCTGGCGATTCCCTTCTACGGCTCGGAGCTGGTGCGCGCCGCGAACCGGGAGCTGCTGCGCGCGCAGGTGCTGCGGGCCATGCGCCAGCTGCACTTCAAGCGGCCCATCTCGTGGTCGTTCCTGCCGGCCTCGGCGCCGGTGTCCGGACGGCTGGGCGAGGAGTTCGTCGTCTACCACTGCGTGGACGAGTTCTCCGCCTTCAGCGACACCAACGGCAAGCACATCGCCGAGCTGGAGGAGCAGCTGCTGAAGCGGGCGGACCTGTGCATCACCTCGGCGGACCGGCTGAGGGACAACAAGGTGCGCGTCAATCCGAACACGGTGCTGGTGCGCCACGGCGTGGACTTCAACCACTTCGTGAAGGCGTGTGATCCGGCGACGCCCATCCCCGAGGACATCGCGAACCTGCCCCGGCCGATCTTCGGCTTCTTCGGGCTGGTGGCGGACTGGGTGGATCTGGAGGCGATCGCCGCGACGGCGCGGGCGCACCCGGAGGGCTCGGTGGTGGTGATCGGCAAGGTGGCGCCGGACGTGGATCCGTCGGTGCTGAAGGCCGAGAAGAACATCCACCTGCTGGGGCGCAAGCCGTACGCGGCGCTGCCGGGCTACTGCAAGGCGTTCGACGTGGCGCTGATGCCGTTCAAGGTGAACGAGCTCACGCTCAACGCGAATCCGCTGAAGGTGCGCGAGTACCTGGCGGCGGGCGTGCCGGTGGTGTCCTCGGACATCCCCGAGGTGCGCAAGGTGGGCCTGTGCAAGCTGGCGAAGGACACGGAGGACTTCGTGCGCAAGGTGGACGAGTGCCTCGCCGAGGGCGCCGGTCCCAGCCGCGAGCGCGCCGAGCGCATCCGCCACGAGAGCTGGGAAGCCAAGGTGGAGGAGATCCGTGGCTTCGCCGGCGAGGCCATGGTGAAGGCCGGGCGCGGGTTGTAGCCGCGTCCAGGTGAGCCCGCCGCATCCCCGAGTGATGGATGGGGCGGGCCCCCGGAAGCACTATGCTCGAGCGATGACCACACGTGATTCGCTCATGCGTGCCGGTGCGGTCAGCTCGTGCTGGCTGAGTTCGATGAGGGGGGCCCAAAAAGCCAGTCCGAGAGTTCCTTCATCGAGGGGAACGCCTTGAATGCGCTCTTGGGCACTTCCCGGATCGCAGGACGCTCCGCCTTGATGCCCTCCGCGTTCCCTTTCGAGTGCTTGGCGACCTCGTAGCCGTTCAAGTCGAGTGGTGCGCCGGGTGCCCCGCCGAGAGCGAGGTACGAGAGGCTGACGCGGTGCCCTTCGGCTGGTTCGAGAACAACCCAGACGACACAGCCCGACTGCTGTAATGCAAGTGCCGAGTGGATCTTCTGCTCGCGTGTCATGCCTCCTTTGACCGTGCTCTTGAGTTGTACATGCCGCATGATCCGCTGGCACTCGAGCACGAGATCGTACCCGGCCGCGTCCACGTCGGCCCTGAGCACGTTTACCGGTTGGTGCCGCCGTAGCCAGCCGTCCTGAAGGACTTCCGAGAGGAATGCGTACTCGACGAGCTGCTCTCGGAAACTCGAGAGGGTGGAGTCTCTGAGGATCGCAAGCGGATCCGTGATGTCAGGGGCGAGTGGGTGCATTACGAACCGTTCTCCTTCATGAGGGCCAAGCCCTCGGAACAAAGTCCTTTCAGGGGTGAGCCTGTCCGCACCGTCCACACATGTCACGCCCTCGGGTTCTGTCCGCCTCCCGGGCGCGCTCTTCACGAACTTGTCCAACTGTTGGAGTGCGCCAGGCGAAGCCTGGGTGAGGAGGAAGCGATGTAGGAGCGGAAACTTCACGAAGGGACCCTGCGGGTTCAAACCCCGCCCGGCAAAGGAGGCCGCCAGCC
>NZ_DBNGVP010000005.1:0-54624 GCF_057119385.1 Archangium sp.
AGTCGCATGCGGCCTGGCGTAGTCGCGCGAGGCCGGCCCGCTCCATCTCGGCGAAGGCTACTCCGGGCGCCTTCCTGAGTCCTGGAGCACGGGTGACGTAGGACTCGATGCATGTCTCGGGCGCGGATGGGCTGATGGTTGGCGGGGGAGTCGCGGCAGTCGCCACGAGCAGTGCGGATGGGAACGAGGATGAGCAGCGCGGCGAGCGTCATGGCTGTGTCGCTGCCACTTCCACGGGTTGGAAGACAAGGCCATCCAATCCCAGACGCTGGCATGCCTCCACGAAGCGCCCGGTGCAGATTGTGACGTTGCAGTAGTCCCCCAGCCGGAACAAGTCGAGGTGCGCGGGAAGGGTGGAGGCGTCCAGTATCAGGACATCCGGGAGGGGGTGCATCAGGCGGCCACAGCGGGGACAGGGGGGCTGAGGGTTGGGGGGAAGGCACTTGGGATGCACTCGGCCCACGGGGAGGAGCTCCAACTCGAGCAGCTCGGGCGAGTTGCGCTGGCGGAAGCGGAGAGCAGTAGGGCAGCCCTTGATGCCCTGGAGTCCCTCTGCCTGGAGCTTGTTCAGGGCCTCGCGCTGAATCAACAGCACCTCGTCGAAGTACATGAACAATTGCCCGAAACTGCCCTGGGCCTTGCCCTCGAGCGGTCCGAATCCCGCTCCTGGCTCCAATTGCGCACCTGGCGGCAGCAGGGGACGTATCAGCGCGCATAGCCGTTCGTACTCCTCAAGGGATTCGGCCCGGGGGGGCTCGAAATCGGCCAGAGCGGCTACCGGCGTCAAATCAACCGAAGGGTATGCGTTGGCGCCGCCGCTCCATGCGTCCTGACATGAGGGGCAGTGGACGCCCGGCAGGCCCCATTTGTGCGAGGCATCAACAGAGCCCGTGTAACCCGCGGACCTGTCTTCCTGAATGATGAAATAGTCCATGTGCTTGCTCTTGGTTCCCTGGTCAGTCGCAATAGAAGGGAACGAGCGGGCCATTTACGCCAAATCGCAGCATGAGCTCGCCCGCGAACCGCCAGATGTCCTCGGCCTTGGCCGTGTAGAGGTTTTGCTTCCTGAACTGCCGCCAGGCCTCATTCCATTGGCCGCCCTCGGGCCCTCCACTGTGCAGCCACTGGTGGAAGCTCCTGGGCAGGCGGACGGTGAAGGCGTGGATGTCGATGCCCCGGCGGTTGACCCAATCGGCCAGGAGCTTCTGTTGAGGAAAAATGTGGTGCTTCTCGTAGGGCTCCCGTGGCGGGATGCTGCACATCCAGTGGCGCAGCTCCTTGGGCACGAACCGGTCGCGCGTCTTCCAGTTGTGCCAGGGGATTTCGAAGACGGGATCCGCGGAGGTGGGCGCCGCCACGGGGTGCCCCCACCAGCGCTCGGGCGTGTCCGCGAGCGGAGAGCGCAACTCCGTCGTGATATTGGAGTTCGCTGGGGGTAGAAGTCCCCCCGGCACTGGCCGGAACACCATGGGCGGGCGGGCCACTGGGAGGGTTCCCCTCGCCAGGAGGATGGGAGGGGCCTTCTCTTCCTCCACATCCACCACATCCTGGCAACGCCAGATGGCGCAGCGCTCCCCGTCACACAGCGGCACCACGCAGGTCGGGTCCGCGCGAGCCTCCTCCCAGGAGGAGGACACGGTCTCGGGTCCCTCGTCCTGCGGCACGGTGGGTGTTGAGGTCGCGCAAGCCGTCAGCAGCACGAGGAGTGGGAGCAGGAGTCGCATGCGGCCCAGCGTATTCGCGCGAGGCCGGCCCGCTCCATCTCCGTGTTCCTATCTCTGCACGATGCTCTGCGCCGACTTGATGGCCTGGTCCTGCGCGGCGGACGTGTCGAGCTTCACCACGTGCGGCACCGCCAGTCCCTTCTGCGACGCGGGCCGCTGCTCGATGGCCGCCAGCCAGCGCCGCAGGTTCGGCAGCCCGTCGATGGACACGCCCGCCCAGTCATGCACGCGCACCCACGCCCAGTTGGCGATGTCCGCGATGCTGTACTCGCCCGCCAGGTACTCGCTCTCGCCCAGCCGCGTGTCCAGCACCGTGTACAGCCGCCGCGTCTCGTTCTGGTAGCGCTCGATGGCCGCGGGAAGCTTCTCCGGGAAGTACCGGAAGAAGACGTTGGCCTGTCCCTGCATGGGGCCCACGCCCGCCATCTGGAACATCAGCCACTGCGTCACCCGCGAGCGCCCCTGGCGGTCCGCCGGCAGCAGCTTCCCCGTCTTCTCCGCCAAGTAGAGCATGATGGCGCCCGACTCGAACACCGCGAAGTCTCCCTCCTCGCGGTCCACGATGGCCGGAATGCGTCCGTTGGGGTTGAGCTTCAGGAACCCCGGTTGCTTCTGCTCGCCCTTGCCGATGTTCACCGGGTGCACCGTGTACGGCAGCCCCAGCTCCTCCAGCGTCACGGACACCTTGTGCCCATTCGGTGTCGCCCACGTGTACAGGTCGATCATGCGCCGAACACCCCGTGCAGCACCTCGCGGTGGTAGTTGGTGCTGCCCGTGTGCGTGGAATGCCACTTCGCCGACTGGCTCAGCCGGTTCACCACCGCCTCGAACTCGGCCTGGCTCACGTCGCGCAGCGACATGTACAGCCGCGCCGCGCCCTGCAGGTACGAGAAGAGCGGGTGCGCGTCCGTCCCGTCCGGCCTGCGGCGCAGCTGGCGGAAGAGCCGCTCGAACTCGTCATCCGTCTCGGGCCGGCCCTGGGCCGCGCAGTAGTTGGCGGCCGTCGACTCCAGCAGCAGGAGGAAGGGCTGGTATTGCGGCGGCGGTGTCCGCGACAGGTCCGGCGGCACCGCCGAGCCCGTCCACAGCTGCGAGATGGGCTTGAGCGCCACGAGCACCAGGCCCTCGTTGCCCATCACCGGCACCTCGTTGCGCACCGTCACCACCCGCTTGTTCTCGTCGCGCTGGATGGGCACGCGCAGCAACTCCGGCTGCTCCACCTTCAGGCCCGCGCGCTGCAACTTCTCCACGGCTTCACGATCCACGTCTCACCCCGGCACCTGTGAACGTCATCCGGGTCTCCACTCCGGCGCGCCTCACCGGCCCAGCACGGACCAGTAGGGCTTGAGCGCCTCACGGCTGCGCTGGAGCGCCGCCGCCGCTTCCCTCGAGACCCCCTTCGGGAAGCTGTCCTTCGTCTCTCCCGCCATCACCTCCACGCAAGCGTGCACCGACTGCGAGAGCCCCTCCAGCGAATAACCGCCCTCCAGCATCAGCACCAGCCGTCCCTGGCATGCGCTCTCCGCCACCTCCCGGAGCGCCGTGCACATGGCCGCGAAGCCGCGCTCGGTGAGCCGCATGTCCGCCAGCGGGTCATCGTGGTGCGCGTCGAAGCCCGCGGACACCAGCACCAGGTCCGGCTTGTACGCCTGCGCCACCGGCAGGAAGAGGTCCTGGAAGAGCGCCCCGTAGTCCGCGTCCGTCGCGCCCCCCCGCATTCCACAGTTGAGCGTGTAGCCGGCCCCCGGGCCCTCACCCACCTCGAAGGGCGCGCCCGAGTCCGGGTAGTAGGGGTACTGGTGCACCGACATGTAGAGCACGTCGCGCCGCGTCCAGAAGGCCGCCTGCGTGCCGTTGCCGTGGTGCACGTCCCAGTCGAAGATGAGCACCCGCTCGGCCCCCTGGCGGCGCGCGGCCTCCGCGGCGATGGCCACGTTGTTGAACAGGCAGAAGCCCATGGCCCGGTCCGGCTCGGCGTGGTGTCCCGGGGGCCGCACCAGCGCGAAGGCGTTGCGCGCCCGCCCCGCCAGCACCTCCTCCACCGCCTGCACCGATGCCCCCGCCGCCAGCACCGCCGCGTCATACGAGTCCGGGGACGTCAGCGTGTCCGGGTCGATCACCTCGTGCCGGCCGCGCATCGCCCTCAGCGAGTCGCGCAGCCGCTGCGTGTGCACCGCCGCCAGCTCCTCCTCGGTGGCCGGGCGGGGGGCCCTGCGCTCGGTTCCCTGGATGGGCTCCATGTTGAGCAGCTCCAGGATGCGCGACAGGCGCTCCGGACACTCGGGGTGCTCCGGGCCCGGGTCATGACGAAGGAAGAGGGGGTCGGTCAGCAGCAGCGTCTGGGTCATGGAGCGGGCTCCCACCCGTCCAGTATGGAGCGGATGGGCTCCTCGCGCCTGCTCCCTCTCTCTCCGGGGGGCGCACCGCCGGTTTCTTGCCCTTCGAGGGTCAACCTTCCTACAGTCCCGAGGCCTTGCTCCGACGCCTGCCAAAACCCGGTCTCCGGGTCGTCCTCTTCGCGACCTTCACCCTGGCCCTTGTCTTCATCCTCGGGGCCCTCCACTTCTCCATCTCCTGGCTGGTCTCCAACTACCTCGAGTCCAGGCTCGTGGAGCATGGCCACGCCAAGGCCCGGGAGCTCGCCAGCGTCCTCATCCGGCCGGGCGCGGACTCCCTGGACGTGCAGGCCGACACCCTGGCCATGCAGGCCATCGTGGGCGTGTCCGACGTGGACAAGGACTTCACCTACGCCGCCATCGTCTCCAGCGACCGGAG
Organism: Archangium sp.; assembly: GCF_057119385.1. NCBI lineage: Bacteria > Pseudomonadati > Myxococcota > Myxococcia > Myxococcales > Archangiaceae > Archangium > Archangium sp. The sequence goes on from NZ_DBNGVP010000005.1 coordinate 4,500, forward strand.
CATCCTCCTGGAGGGGGGCGTCCGGCCCGAGCGGCTCAACGACCTGATCGGCCAGCTCTTCCGGCCGGAGTCTCCCTCGTCCCTCACGCTGCCCAACGGGGACAGGCTCCTGTCCGAGTCCGCGCAGGGCCCCAGGTGTGGCGCTGGCGGGTGCCGGATCATCGTGGCGGTGGACTTCGCGCCCCTGCGCGACATCCTCAGTGAGCTCACCCTGCTGCTGGCGGCGGCCTTCGTCATCGGCCTGGCCGTGGTGGTGGGCCTCATCTACATCGTCACCCACAAGCTCATCCTCCGGCCCCTGGATCGCATGATGGCGGTGGCGCGCCGGATGGCCGAGGGAGACCTCACCAGCCGCGTCTCGGTGGAGGCCACCGGCGGCGGTGGCGAGCTGGGCCAGCTGGCCGAGGCGCTCGATGGCATCGGCCAGTCGCTGCGCAAGACGCTCGGCCAGGTGCGCGGCGTGTCCGAGGTGGTCTCCGGCGTCATCGAGCAGCTCTCGCGCGCCGGCACCACCGTGTCCTCGGGCGCCTCCACCATCCAGGGCCGCGTGGAGGAGACGTCCTCGTCCATGGAGCAGATGCTCGCGTCCCTGCGCGGCATCGCGGAGAACGTGGAGGTGCTCTACCAGAGCGCCGAGGAGAGCAGCTCCTCCATCATGGAGATGGCCGCCACCAACGACGAGGTGGCCGAGAACGTCCAGGCCATGGCCGCCAGCGTGGAGGAGACCACCAGCGCCATCGAGGAGATGACGTTCTCCATCAAGGAGGTCGCCAAGAACATCGACGAGCTGCGCGACTCCACCCAGGAGACGTCCTCCAGCATCAGCCAGATGGACAGCTCCATCGGCCAGGTGGAGGCCAACGCCAACGAGACGGCGCGCCTGTCCGAGCAGGTGTCCGAGGACGCCAAGACGGGCGTGGACGCCCTGCGCAAGACGATGCAGGGCATGGACCGCATCAAGGAGTCCAGCCTCGGCGCCTCGGGCGTCATCGACAGCCTGGGCCGGCGCATCTCCGAAATCGGCAACATCCTCAACGTCATCGACGACGTGGCCGAGCAGACCAACCTGCTGGCGCTCAACGCCGCCATCATCGCCGCGCAGTCCGGCGAGCACGGCAAGGGCTTCGCCGTGGTGGCGGATGAAATCAAGGACCTGGCCGAGCGCACGGGCGCGTCCACCAAGGAGATCGCCGACCTCATCAGCCGCGTGCAGGAGGAGAGCCGCAACGCGGTGCAGGTGATGAACCAGGGCGTGCGCAACGTGGAGGAGGGCGTGCAGCTGGGCCGCGAGGCCGAGGGCACCCTGCGCAAAATCAACGACAGCGCGCAGAAGTCCACGCAGATGGTGAAGGCCATTGCCCGGGCCACGGTGGAGCAGGCGCGCGGCAGCAAGCAGGTGACGCAGGCCATCCACCGCATCTCCGAGACGGTGCAGATGATCTCCAAGGCCTCCAACGAGCAGGCCAAGGGCGGCGAGCAGATCATGAACAGCGCCGAGCGGATGAAGGCGATTACGGCGCACGTGCAGCGCAGCAGCCAGGAGCAGGCGCACGGCAGCAAGCAGATCACCCGCTCCATCGAGAACATCAACGAGATGGTCACCCACCTCAACCGCGCCCAGAAGGAGCAGACCAAGGGCAGCGAGCAGGTGCTCAAGGCGGTGGAGGCCATCAAGGGTGTGTCCGAGCACCAGACGCGCTCGGTGAAGGGGCTGGAGGAGGCCATCGAGAGCCTCCAGCGTCAGTCCGAGGTGCTCCGCGCCGAGATCCGGCGCTTCAAGGTGTGAGAATGGGGGCGCGCGAGGAATCGCGTGCACCCGCTCTGGCACTCCATTAGGAGGGGCCCCATGTCTTCGCCCCGAGCCGTTTCAGAGCGTGCGGTCGTCTTCCTGATTGGCGCGGTCCAGTTCGTCAACATCCTGGACTTCGTGATGGTGATGCCGCTGGGGCCGGACTTCGCGGCGGGGCTGGGCATTCCCACCAGCCAGATTGGCAACATCGGCGCGGCGTACACGGCGGCCGGGTGCGTGGCGGGGGTGGCGGGCAGCTACTTCCTGGACCGCTTCGACCGGCGCAAGGCGCTGGCGGTGGCCATGCTGGGGTTGGTGGTGGCCACGGCGGCGGGAGGCTTCGCCACGGGGCTCACGTCGCTGCTGGTGGCGCGGGCGATGGCGGGCCTGTTCGGCGGCCCGGCCACGTCGCTGTCCATGTCCATCATCGCGGACCTCATCCCGGTGGAGCGGCGCGGGCGGGCCATGGGGGCGGTGATGGGGGCCTTCTCGGTGGCCTCCGTGCTGGGCATTCCCCTGGCGCTGAAGGTGTCGGGCTGGGCGGGCTGGCGCATGCCCTTCTTCGCGGTGGCGGGCCTGGGCCTGCTCCTGGTGGCCGGGGCCATCTTCTACCTGCCGCCGATGCGTGGACACCTGGAGCGCCAGAAGGGCCCCACGGTGAGCGTGAGGGAGTTGTTCACCCGCTCGGACGTGCTCCTGTCCTACGGGATGACGGCGCTGCTCAACCTGGCCGGCTTCATCATCATCCCCAACATCTCCGGCTACGTGCAGCGCAACCTCGGCTATCCGCGCGAGGAGATCGAGTTCATCTACTTCGTCGGCGGCCTGGTGAGCTTCGTGACGCTGCGGTTGGCGGGCAAGGCGGTGGACCTGTTGGGCTCCTTCCGGGTGGGCACGGTGGGCTCGTTGCTGTTCATCGGCACGCTCTACATGTCCTTCATCCACCTGCCGGCCGGCGTGCCCCTGGTGGCCATCTTCGCGTGCTTCTTCCTGTCCAACGGGGTGCGCAACGTGGCCTACAGCACGCTCACCTCGCGCGTGCCGGAGCAGTCCATCCGCGCGCGCTTCATGTCCTTCCAGTCCGCCGTGCAGCACCTGGGCGCCGCGGCCGGGGCCTCCCTGTCCTCGAAGCTGCTGACGGACCTGCCCGGCGGGCAGCTCGGGGGCATGCAGCGGGTGGTGTTCGTGTCCATGGCCCTCACGCTCCTGGCGCCCGTCATGTTCTTCCTGGTGGAGCGCCGTGTGCTGGCGCGCGACCAGGTGGCCGCCACCCCGCTCGCCGCAGTGCCCGTGCCCGTGAGCCCCGGGGGCGGAGCTCCCCGGCCCTGAGGGGCGATTTGCCCCGTGCCCGCCCCCAGGGGCCGTGGGACGGGGAGGCAGGCGATCGGGGCACGGTCCAATCGGGTTGCACCCCGCCGCCCGGGGCGCGATAACCTCCCGGCGGTTCCCCCTGGAGCCATCCGCTCATGTTCAACGTCGGCGCAGGCGAGCTCATCCTCATCGTGGTGGTGGCGCTGCTCGTGCTCGGGCCGCAGAAGCTGCCCGAGTTCGCGCGCACCATCGGCAAGTTCGTGCGCGAGTTCCGCCGGCAGACCGATGAGGTCCGCACGGTGGTGGAGCGCGAGTTCTACAAGATGGACCAGGAGATGCTGGACGAGCCCCGGCCTCCGGTGCACCCGCCCACCCCGGCGGTGCTGCCCTCGCCGGTGCCCGCTCCCGTGCCGCCGGCCGCCGCTGGCGCTCCGGAGGCCCAGGCCGCCGCCACCGCTCCGGAGAGCGCCGGGGCCGTGGCCCAGGCCGCCGGCACCTCTTCCCCCACCGCCGAGCCATCCGCTGCCGGGACGGCGGAGCCGGACGCCCTTCCGCGTCTGGAGCCCATCCCCGGCACGGTGGCGCGCAACGCCCCCAAGGGCGGCTAGCCCTCGAGATTCGCGCCCGTGGACAACGACCTTCGGATGAGTCTGGCGGAGCACCTGACGGAGCTCCGCTCCCGCCTGCTCAAGTGCACCCTCGCGGTGTTGGTGCTGGGCGCCGCGGCCCTGGTGTTCGCCAAGCCCATCTTCGGCGTCCTGATGAAGCCGGTGCTGGACGCGCTGCCGGCCGAGGGCCGTGCGCTCGTCTACACCTCCGGCATCGAGGAGCTGAACGTCCTCATGAAGGTGGGCGTCTACTGCGGCATCTTCCTGACGACGCCCGTCATCCTGATGCAGATCTGGGGCTTCGTGGCGCCGGGGCTGTACCCGGAGGAGCGCCGGTACGCGGGCCCGTTCGTGTTCCTGGGCTCGTCGGCGTTCCTGGCCGGAGCGCTGTTCTGCTACTTCGCGGTGCTGCCGTCGATGTTCAAGTTCCTCCTCAACGACGAGGAGGGGCTGGCCATCTCGCAGCGGCTGGACGTGGGGCGGCTGCGGGCGGACGACGCGCTGCGCTTCCTGCGGATTGGTGACGCGGAGCGGGCGGGCCAGCTGGCGGGGGAGGCGAGCAAGGCGCTGAAGGCGGACGGGGTGGGGCAGATGCCGGAGGCGACGCGACCGCCCTCGGAGAGCGTGGAGCTGGAGGCGCGGCTGGACGGGCTGGGGCGGCTGCTGGACGCGGCGGCGGACGGCTTCGGGGTGCCGGCGCGCAGCGTGCTGCGGCAGACGGTGGAGAAGCGGGCCGAGGCCGTGGAGGCGTACGCGAAGGAGGACTACGGGGCGTCGGCGAAGGCCATGGACGAGGCGGCGAGCCTGCTGGCCGGGGTGGCGCCCACGCGGGCCGAGGAGCTGGCGGGGCTGTGGCGGCTGGAGAAGGAGCTGGCGCTGGGCAAGGCGCGGCACGTGGCGGCGGCGTGGACGAAGCCGATGCTGACGATGAACGAGCAGCTGTCGCTGGTGCTGCTGCTGTTGTTGTCGTTCGGCATCATCTTCGAGCTGCCGCTGGTGATGGCGCTGCTGGGCCTGGTGGGCATCGTGAGGGCGGGCTTCCTGATGAAGTACCAGCGGCACGCGTTCGTGGTGTGCCTCATCGCGGCGGCGATCCTCACGCCGACGGGAGACGTGGTGAACCTGTCGTTGATGGCCGGCCCGATGCTGCTCTGCTACGAGATGGGCGTGCTGGCGGTGTGGCTCATCGAGCGCAGGCGGGCGAAGCAGGAAGCCGAGACGAGCATCACCCCGACGACGGGAGCCTGAACCACTTCAGCGCGCACATCACCCGAGAGCCCCTTCGCCCCCAACATCCCCTCTCCCCTCGGGAGAGGGACGGGGTGAGGGTATCGAGGCTCCTGGGTTGATAAGGGACTGTGAGCCGTGCGTTACGGCCGCACGGACCTCCACTGCTCATCACTCCCACTCTGCATCTGATTGAGCCAATCCAGCAGGACCACGCCCTGTGAGCTCTGCGAGCCGGGGTTGAGCAGCATGGTGTGGCCCTGTCCGGCGGTGATGAAGGAGCGGGTATTGGGCAGCGGCGAGAGCACCGTGCTGTCGAGGTCGAGCAGCGCGGTCTCGAAGGCGGAGGCGGAGAGCTGCAGGTAGGTGCGGATCGTCTGATCCTGCGCCGAGGACAGCAGGGCCATCCGGTCGTTGGGGTACTTCAGGGCGAGCGCGGGGTAGAGCTCCGCGTAATCCGCCTTCACGGCGGGGTCGAGGGCATCCATGACGGCGTCGTAGTTCCAGGCCTTGGCCCAGGCGGCACGGAGGTTGGCGGACATGGCATTGCTCTTGAAGAGCGGCCCGGAGTCATCGAGGAGGAACACCTTCGCGTTGGGGAAGGTGGAGCGGATGAGGTCGTAGTTGAGGGCGGCGCCGAAGCCTCCGGCGCTCGAGCCGGTGACGAGGACCTGCTCGGGGTTGGGGAAGGTGGCGGCGATGCGGGCGAGGAAGGCCTCGGTGTTGGCGCGGCCCTTGTGGCGGATCGTCCTGGAGGTGGAGCCGCTGGTGTAGACGGCGTCCGCGTTGCCGATGTGCAGGTCGCCTGTGCAGTACGGGACGAAGAAGTAGTTCCAGTCCTTGTACGGGTTGTTGGCGAGCTGCCGGTCGAAGACGGAGCCGGAGCTGATTCGCGAGAACAACGCGTCGAACTGGGTCCGGGTGAAGGGCCCGTGCGCGGAGGTGTTGAGCTGCAGGCAGGTGACGGCGTCCCAGCAGGCTCCACCACCATTGAAGAAGATGAGGAGGTTCTTGCTGTCGGTGAGGTTGGCGCCGATGCCCGTGGGCGTGCCCTCGTCGCAGGTGGAGTTGGAGAAGTCGACCCAGCTCCACGTGTTCTGCGGGGTGGAGATGGGCGTTTCCCCGGGCTGCTCTCCAGGTTGCCCCATGGGCTCCTTGTCACATCCGGAGCCCACCACCATCAGCGTGGTGAGTACGGCCAACAGGTTTCGTGTCATGCGGGGAGCATAGAACGGGGTCCGCGTCGGGCGGCGGACAGAGCCGCCACGATTCCAGTCCCTCGCCGAGGCCGGTGTCTCATGCTGCCGGTGCGGACGGTTACACGGGGAGGAACAGTCATGCGGAAGCTGCTGTGGTTGGCAGGAGGATTGGCGCTGGCGGGCTGTGGTGGGGAGCGCGCGACGGCGGATCTGATGAACGCGAGCGGCGAGAAGATCGGCACGGCGACGCTGGTGGAGCGGGGCGACGCGGTGGATCTCCAGGTGGAGGCCACGGGACTGGAGCCGGGCCTTCACGGAATCCACTTCCACCAGGTGGGCCTGTGCGAGGCGCCGGGCTTCACCAGTGCGGGGAGCCACTTCAACCCGTTGGACAAGCAGCATGGGCTGGATTCCCCCACGGGCGCGCATGCCGGGGACCTGCCCAACCTGGAGGCGGACGCGAGCGGCAAGGCCTCCTACAAGGCCACGACGAACCGGGTGACGCTCGGCGAGGGACAGCTCTCCATCTTCGACGCGGATGGCACCGCGCTCGTCATCCACGCCCAGGCGGACGACCAGGTGACGGATCCCACGGGCAACTCGGGGGGACGGGTGGCCTGCGGCGTCCTCGCCCGGGACAAGTAGGGGACGGTTCAGAGCGGCGATTCGAAGCGGATTCCCTTGCGCAGCAGTTGCGTGGGGTACAGGGTGCCGCGCCACACGATGCCGCCGCGGCGCCACCCGAGCCACCCCGAGCGCAGCAGGAAGACCACGAAGAGCAGCGTGCCCACCGGGAACACGAGCGTGGGCCCCAGGGGCCGCCGCAGCACGCGGCTGGCCAGGGCGCACGTGGCGAGCGCCGTCCCCGTGCCCACCAGACCCATCACGCGCAGCCACGCGGGCCACCCGGGTGCCAGCGCGAGCAGGGGCGCGGTCTCGATGAGCAGGTAGGTGAGGCACGAGAGCACGAGCCGCGTGTTGCTGAGCTGCCCCATCACGCCGAAGCCCGCCTTCTCGCAACCCCGGGCCATGGCGCCCAGGGTGGGGTAGAGCTCCACGCTCACGTGGCCGAGCGCGTGGGCCACCCCACAGCGGCCCCCGGCGCGCTTGACCATCTGCCCGAGGGCGGCGTCATCGGCGATCTCCAGCTTGAGCCACTCGAAGCCGCGGGTGCGCGCGAACATGTCGCGGTGCACGAGGTTGAAGACCCCGGCCCCCATCGAGGCGGAGGAATCGGGGTCCGCCACGCGGTGGAGCCGTGCGGCGGTGCCAATCATCCGCATGGTCGTGGAGACGGCGGCGTCCAGGAGGAAGGACGTGGGCCGCAGGAGGAAGAGCACGGTGAGGAAGTCCCAGGAGCGGGCCTCGCACAGGGCCATGGCGCGGCGCACGGTGTCCGGAGCGAAGTGCACGTCCGCGTCCGTGAAGAGCAGCCACTCGCCGGTGGCGGCCTCGGCGCCCCGGTGGAGCGCGTGCAGCTTGCCGAGCCAGCCCTCGGGCAGGTGGGTGATGTGGAGGGCCTTCACCCGGGTGTCCGCGGCGGCGAGCCGGTCCACCAGGGCGCTCGTCCCGTCGTTGGAGCGGTCATCGACGAGCACCAGCTCCAGGTCCGGGTAGTCCTGGGCGAGGCGCGAGGCCACGGCGGCCTCCAGCGTGTCCACCTCGTTGCACGCGGGGATGACGAGCGACACCCGGGGACACCGGGCCGGCTCGGGAACGCCGGGTGCTCCCAGGCGTGGCAGCCCTCGCTCCAACCGCACGAAGCCCCAGATTCCCAGGAGCCAGTACGCACAGCTCAGGCCCACCAGCACCGCGAAGGCTCCCACCAGGATGCTCATGTCTGACATCGTGTCACGCGTCCGGTGGGTGGTCGAGGTGCCACGGCCGTGGTACGCAGGCAGCCGATGGTGACTCCCCGCCTCCGCCTGGCGATGAATCTGCGCTACCTGTTCGCGCTGCTGCGCCGTTTCCGCACCACGGTGCTCATGGCGGTGTTGCTCTTCGGCTGCATGCCGTTGCTGTACCGCTGGCGCCACGTCGGGGCGGACGGGCACGGGGTGAGCCTGGGCAAGGCGCTGCGCCACGTCTACTTCCTGCTCTACGGGCAGCCCTCGCTGGACGTGGATGACAGCCTGTTGATGTTCCTCGACATGCTCATCCCGCCGGTGGGCATCGCGGTGCTCGTCGACGGGGTGGTGCGCTTCGCCTATCTCTTCTTCGCCAGGCACCGGCAGGACAAGGAGTGGTTCGAGGTGATCGCCGAGACGTTCAAGGGGCACGTGGTGGTGTGCGGCGCGGGGCGCGTGGGGTACCGCGTGGTGGTGCAGCTGCGCTCGCTGGGCAAGGACGTGGTGGTGGTGGAGAAGCGCGAGGAGGCGGCCTTCGTGGCGGTGCTGCGCGACGAGCAGGTGCCGCTGCTCATCGACGACATCCGCAGCCCCCAGTGCCTGCCGCGCACCAACGTGAGGAAGGCGGCGGCCATCGTCTGCGCCACGGACGATGACCTGGCCAACCTGAACATCGCGCTGGACGCGCGGCGGATGAATCCGGACATCCGCGTGGTCATCCGCCTCTTCGACGACGACCTGGTGGCCAAGGTGCGCGACACCTTCAAGGCCGAGGCGCTGAGCAGCTCGTCGCTGGCGGCTCCCGCCATGGCCCTGGCGGCGTTGGATCCACGCATCGTCCACTCGTTCCGCATCGGCACGCACCTGATGGTGGTGTCCGTCTTCGAGGCGCGCGCGGGGCTGCCGGGGTTGACCATCTCCGAGGTGCGGGACCGCTTCGGAGGGCTGGCGTTGTCCATGCGCCGGGGAGGCAAGGGCGACGAGTGGTTGCACCCCTCCGGTGACACGCGCATCGAGGCGGGGGACATGGTGACGCTCCAGGCCGAGTACAAGGACTACAAGCAGCTGCGCGCCTTCACGCTGGAGCCGGACGCCCCCGTCTACTCCCATCACGGCGATAGCTGAGCCCGGCCCTCACTCCTCGCGGTGCTGCAGCCGCTCCAACTCGGCCGTCAGCTCCGCGATGCGGCGCTCCGCCTCCTCGCGCAGCCGTGCCTCCTGCTCGCGCAGCCGGGCTTCCTGCTCGCGCAGCCGCGCTTCCTCGTCCACCCGCCGCTGCACCTCCTCCAGCTTCTCCCGCATCCGCTCCACCAGCTCCCCCGACTCCAGCAGCAGCGCGTTGCCCGCCCATATCTGCAATCGCGCGTTCACCACCTCCAGCTCCAGCCCCAGCACTTCCGAGGTGTAGCGGCCCTGCTTCGTCTCCATCCGCTCGTACCGCTTCACCCCGGACTCCTGTAGCCGGTACCCCTCCAGCCGCTCCCGGGCCCGGTCGTAGATGAAGTATTCGGCAATCCCCAACCGCGCGTAGCGCTCCACGTTGTACTCGGCGTCCTTCTTCCGGTCGCCCCCCACGTGGACCTCCAGCACCCAGTCCAGCCCCTTGCCCTCGTGGCTCACCACCCACTTCTCCCGCTCGTGCGCCTCCACATCCAGCACCACCAGCAGGTCCGGGGCGAAGCGCCGCTCGCCCGGGTAGTAGATGGGCAGCTCCGCGCCGATGTACACCTTGCGCCGCTGGTGGCTGAAGTAGCCCTCGAGGAGATCCAGCGTGCGCACCTTGGCCCGGAGGTGCTTGTCGCCCTCCGGCATCGCCATCTCGTCCCACGTCACCTCACCGGGCAGTGACGCCACCACCCGCTCCCGCTCCTCCGTCCCCATCGCCTCCCACTCCTCTTGTGTGGGCGCCCGGGGGAAGGCGTCCTCACGCTCTCGTGTGTGCCGTCCCATGCCTTCAAGCCTGCGACGGGTGACCTCTCCGGTCAACTGCCCCCGCGCTACTTCTCAGCAAGGAGCGGGCCGAGTGGACACTGCATACGCCGCCGAGTGCAGCGCGGCCGGGCACACCTCCTCCACCGTTCCTGGCGTGGAGGGGGAGTCCTCTCCCGTGGACGTGCCCGTGGACCCCGCGCCCGAAGCGTGGGGCAGGGCGAGCGCACGCCGCAGCAGCCCGTCGAGGGGCTCCCACTCGATGAGGAAGCCGTCGTGTCCGTGGGCGCTGGAGAGCTCGGCGTACTCCGCGTGGCGTCCGTGCGCCCGCAGGCGCTCCGTCAGCCGCTCCATGTGCTCGGGGTAGAAGAGCTGGTCGTTGTCGATTCCCACGCACAGGGCGCTCGCGCGGATGCGGGCCACGCCCCACGGTCCGTCCGTGTCCCCCTCGGGAGGGCGCGCGAGGTCGTGGTGGTCCATCGCTCCCAGCAGCGCCAGGTACGTCCGCGCGTCGAAGCGCGCTCGCAGCTTCGCGCCCTGGTACTCCAGGTAGCTCTGGATGGGATGGAGCGCCCGCGAGGACCACGGACGTGGCGGGTTCCTCCCATGACGCGATTGCAGGCCCGGCTCCGCCCGGTAGGTGAGCATCGCGAGCTGCCTCGCCAGCTCCAGGCCTCGCGCGGGGGCCTCGGGGAACTGCGGGTCCAGCAGCAGCGCCTGTCTCGCCACGTGGTTCCAGCCCACCACCCACGGGCTCGATTCCTCCGCCGCCGCGATGGGACAGATGCGCTCGAAGCGCTCCGGCGCCAGCACCGACAGGCATAGGACGATCATCCCTCCCAGCGAGCCTCCTACCCCCAGGGAGACACGCTCAAGGCCCAGCGTGTCCAGCGCCTGCAGGATGGCGCGCGCCTGGTCCCACGGCGTCACCGTGGCCGGCAGCTGGTGCTCGTTCTGCCGCAGGTCTCCCTTCGGCAGTGGCTCGGGTGGGCCGAAGCGGCGGTCATCCACGCGCCTCGGGAAGCCCTCGTCCGCCGGCCCCGAGCTCCCGTAACAGGAGCCCAGGTTGTTGAAGCACAGCAGCCGCACCCGCTCCGGATCCAACGCCCGCCCAGGCCCGATGACAGGTTCCCACCATCCGCCTTCGCCTCCCGCTCGCATGTCTCCCGTGAGTGCGTGCACCAGCAGCACCGTGGGCACCGTGGCGTCCGGTTTCACTGGGGGCGGGTTCCGTGGAGCGGTGGTGAGCCGGTGGAGTTCCTCCTTCGTGCGGCGCACGACTCGCAGCGCGTTCTCCCGCACCGTTTCTTTCGGGAGTACGTGCGCTCGTGCGCGCAGCCAGGGCAGGTCCTGCTCGGGGCCCCACCACCAGCCTCGCGCCACGTGGGACATGACCCGCGCCCCTGCTTCGAGCGGCAGGTCGGGCAGTGAGAGGTCGAACACACAGGGCGACGGGGACATGGCGGGTTCCTCGTGAGATGGGATTCACGGCGTGCGATGCAGACCCTCACCCCAGCCCTCTCCCAGAGGGAGAGGGGGCAGACACGGTGCCAACCTGGGATGCGGGCACCCTCACCCCGTCCCTCTCCCGGAGGGCGAGGGGAGAGGGGCGTGGGTAGGGCACTGGGGCAGGGGAATGAGAATGGGAGATGGGGCGGGGTGTTGACCCCGAGTCCTCAGGCCTCGGCGAGCGCCTGCTCCAGGTCCGCCTGCAGATCGTCCAGGTGCTCCAGTCCCACCGACAGACGCACCAGTCCGTCCGTCACTCCCGTGCTCAACCGCTCCTCGGGCGTCAGCTGCTGGTGCGTCGTGCTCGCCGGGTGGATGATCAACGAGCGCGTGTCACCGATGTTCGCCAGCAGGCTCCACAGCTTCACGCCATCGATGAGCTTGCGTCCCGCCTCCACGCCCCCTCGCACCCCGAACGTCACCAGTCCGCCGGCTCCGTTGCGCAGGTACTTCTTCGCGTTCGCGAAGGATGGATCCTCCTCCAGCCCCGGGTAGCGCACCCACTCCACCTTCGGGTGCCGCCGCAGCCACTTCGCCACCGCCAGCGCGTTCTCCGAGTGCCGCTCCACCCGCAGCTTCAGCGTCTCCAGTCCCAGGATGAACGCATGCGCGTTGAACGGGCTCAGCGCTGGACCCAGGTCCCTCAGTCCCTCCAGCCGCGCCTTGCCGATGTACGCCGCCGCCCCGAGCGCCTCCGTCAGCCTCAGCCCGTGGTAGCCCGGGTTGGGCTCGGTGAACTCGGGGAAGCGTCCGTTGTCCCAGGGGAACGTGCCTCCGTCCACGATGACGCCGCCAATCGACGTCCCGTGGCCTCCGATGTACTTCGTCGCGCTGTGCACCACGATGTTCGCCCCGTGCTTCAGCGGGTTGAACAACGCCGGAGACAGCGCCGTGTTGTCCACGATGAGCGGGATGCCCGCCTCGCGGGCAATGGCCCCCAGCGCCTCGAAGTCCGGGATGTCCAACCGCGGGTTGCCCACCGCCTCGATGTAGAGCGCCTTCGTCTTCGGCCCGATGGCGGCCTTCACCTCGGCCGGCTTGTTCGCGTCCACGAAGCGCGTCTGGATGCCCAGCCGCGGCAGCGTCACCTTGAACAGGTTGTACGTGCCCCCATACAGGCTCGTCGCCGAGACGAGCTCGTCCCCCGCCTTGAGGATGTTCAGGAGGGCGAGCGTCTCCGCCGCCTGTCCCGACGCCACCGCCAGCGCTCCCACGCCGCCCTCGAGCGCCGCGATACGCTTCTCGAAGACGTCCGTCGTGGGGTTCATGATGCGCGTGTAGATGTTGCCCGGCTCCTTGAGCGCGAACAGGTCCGCCGCGTGCTGCGCGTTGCGGAAGCGGTAGCTCGTCGTCTGGTAGATGGGCACCGCGCGCGAGCCGGTCGTGGGATCGGGCTCGTAGCCGGCGTGCAGGGCCAGGGTCTCGAAGTGCTTGGACTGCGACGGATTCGTGCTCATGGAGGTGCTCCTCGGGTGGGCTGGAAAAGCCACGAGGGCACCGGAGGCCATGAAACGACTGAGCCCACCGACCCTCGCGGGATGGTGGGCTCCGCTCTGCTTCGCCTCGGGTCGCCGAACGTCGGTCAACCGGCGGCGGGCAGAGGCCCACCACTCGGCATCCACATTCGACGGCAGGCGAAGGGCGCGAAGCTCATGACGCCCGGCAACATGAACCCCCTCCGCTATCTTGTCAAGACATCCGTTCGACAGGATGTCCGTCATGGCGGAGGCGTGAAGGGTTCAACGGCTCCGGCACGCGGTGCCCGGCATGATCGGAATATGCCGTCTGGCATGTAGCGGCCGAGCGAGCACGAGGGCGCTCCAACCCGGCAGGTCGGGTCTTTATTCCAGATCAAGCATGGACTCGCCCGCGAGCCGAGTGGCAAAATATGCGGGTGAGTCCCCCTGCCTCGCCTGTCCCTCCCCCCGGGACGACCACCGCGTCGGGCCGATTCCTGGCGGTCGCGGTCCCCACCAAGCCGCTCTGGCTGGTTCCTCCTCGCGTCGTGTTGCAGCGCCGTGCCGCCCGCACGCTGCTCATGCACGCCCTGAGGGCCACCTCGCGCACCTTCCTGTTGATCCTCGCCGACATCGCGGCCTTCCTCATGGTCCGCGCCGCGTTGAACGTCGTGCAGACCAGCCAGAAGCTCGAGCCCCTCGACGCGGCCACCCGCTGGGCCGTGCCCCCGCTCGGCTCCGCCGGGGGATGGCAGATGGGCGGCGCGCTCGTGGTGGGCCTGCTCATCGCCGGGGCCTACCGCTCGGGAGATGACTGGCGCTCGCTGCGGCGGGTCTTCAGCGGCGTGCTGCTCGCGGTGGGCCTGGTGCTCTGGCGAGACCTGTGGCTGCGCGGCATCGCCCCCGTGGTGGTGCACTACTTCACCGCGGTGGGCGGCCTGGGCGCCGCCGTCATGCTGAACCGCTTCCTGCTCGACCAGCTCGTCGCCCGGCTCATCCGCATCCCCGCCTTCCACTCCCCCGCCGAGCGGGTGATGTTGGTGGGCTCTCCAGATGACCCGGCCAGCCAGCGGGTGCACAAGCGTCTGGCGCACTTCGGCGTCCTCGAGGTGGTGGGGTGGGTCTCCCCCTCCGTGCCCGAGCTTCCCAGCGACGACGGCCAGGGCAAGGTGCTCGGCTCCGTGGATGACCTCTGGAACGTGCTGCAGCACAACGCCGTGGACACCGTGGTGCTCTGCGGCTTCGTGGACGACGCGCAGATGAAGCTGCTCATGGAGGCCGTGGTGTCCGCCGGCGTCCGGTTGCTGGCCGTGTCCCGCTATGACCGGCTCGGCTGGGTGCGCCCCTCGCCCATCTCCTACCGCTCGCTGCCCTTCATGGAGCTCACCGTCCCCTCGCTGCGCGCGCAGCAGATGTGGGTCAAGCGCGGGGTGGACCTGGTGTGCGCGGGCCTGGGGCTGCTGGCCATCTCCCCGCTGCTGTCGCTCATCGCCATCGCCATCAAGCTCGACTCGCGCGGGCCCGTCTTCTTCGCCCAGGAGCGGGTGGGGCAGGGCGGCCGCATCTTCCGCATGATGAAGTTCCGCACCATGCGGGTGGGCGCCGACGCGGAGAAGGCCAAGCTGGCCCACCTCAACACCAGCGGTGACGCGCGCCTCTTCAAGATTCCCAATGACCCGCGCGTCACCCGCGTGGGCGCCTTCCTGCGCAAGTGGAGCCTGGACGAGCTGCCCCAGCTCATCAACGTGCTGCGCGGGGAGATGTCGCTGGTGGGGCCCAGGCCCTTCTTCGAGTCGGACCTGGTCAACTACCGCGAGCACCACTTCGGCCGGCTGGGCGCCCTGCCGGGCATCACCGGCCTGTGGCAGGTCAGCGGCCGCAGCTCCATCACCGACTTCGAGGACGTGGTCCGGCTCGACTGCGAGTACATCCACCGCTGGTCGCTCTGGCTGGACCTGGAAATCCTGCTGCGGACGCTGCCGGCCGTGCTGCGGCGCACCGGCGCCTACTGAGCGGTGGCCACGTCCAGGGCCAGTTCGATCATCTCGTCGAACGAGCTCTGGCGCGCCTCGGCGCTGAGCTTCTCGCCGGTGCGCAGGTGGTCCGACACGGTGAGCAGCGCCAGGGCGCGGGCGTTGAACTCGGCGGCCACGCCGTAGAGGCCGGCCACCTCCATCTCCACGGCGAGCATGCCCATGCGCTCGTGGACCTCGTAGTTCTCCCCGCCCGGGGCGTAGAAGAGATCCGAGCTGAAGACGGAGCCGGTGCGCACCGCGAGCTTGCGCTTCTCGGCGGCCTCGACGGCCTGGCGGGCGAGGGCGAAGTCGGCCACGGCGGGGAAGTCCTGGCCCTTGAGGCGCATGCGGTTGACGTTGGAGTCGGTGCCGGCGGCGAGCGCGATGATGACGTCGCGCAGCTTCACGTCCTGGCGCAGGGCGCCGCAGCTGCCCACGCGGATGAGGACGCGGGCGCCGTACTCGCGGATGAGCTCGGTGGCGTAGATGGAGATGGAGGGGATTCCCATTCCATGGCCCATGACGGACACCTTGCGGCCGCGGCTCGTGCCGGTGAAGCCGTACATGTTGCGGACCGAGGTGACCTCGCGCGTGTCCTGGAGGAAGCGCTGGGCGATGTAGCGGGCGCGCAGCGGGTCGCCGGGCATGAGCACCACGTCGGCGAAGTCTCCCGGCGCGGCGGAGATATGGGGAGTAGGCATGGCGCGGCAGCATAGCCCCTCCGCGCGAGGGAAGGGGACGACGTTCACGGTCCACCTCCCCCGCGCGAGTCCCGCCGCGCCTACTGCCCCATGTACGGATAGGGGACGCGGGTAGGCGGGACGAGGTTCTCCTTGATGGTGCGCGGCGACGTCCAGCGCACCAGGTTCAGCATGGAGCCCGCCTTGTCGTTGGTGCCCGAGGCGCGCGAGCCACCGAAGGGCTGCTGGCCCACCACGGCGCCCGTCGGCTTGTCGTTGATGTAGAAGTTGCCCGCCGCGTGCCGCAGCTCGCGCATCATCGTGCCGATGGCCTTGCGATCCCTCGCGAACACCGCGCCCGTCAGCGCGTAGGTCGCGCACGAGTCGCACTCGCGCAGCGTCTCCTCGAACTTCGCGTCCGGGTACACGTACAGGCCCACCACCGGCGCGAAGATCTCCTCGTGCATGATGCGGTGACGCGGGTTGGTCAGCTGCACCAGCGTGGGCTTGATGAACCAGCCCTCGCTCCGGTCCGCCTCGCCGCCCGCGAGGATGGTCGCCTCCGAGCCGCTGTTCTTCGCCAGCTCGATGTACGAGGACGTCCGCTTGAAGGACTTCTCGTCGATGACCGCGCCCATGAAGTTGCGGAAGTCGGTGACGTCGCCCATGCGCAGCTCGGCGATCATCTCCTGCAGCCGCGTCTTGAGCTTGGGCCACATGGACTCCGGCACGTAGATGCGCGAGGCCGCCGAGCACTTCTGGCCCTGGTACTCGTAGCCGCCGCGGACAATGGCCGTGGCCACCGCGTCCAGGTCATCCGCGGCCGAGTTGTGCACGAAGATGAAGTCCTTGCCGCCCGTCTCGCCCACCAGCCGCGGGTACTGCTTGTAGCGGCCGATGTTCTCGCCCACCGTGCGCCACATGCCCTGGAAGGTGGGCGTGGAGCCGGTGAAGTGGATGCCGCCCAGGTGCGGGCTGGACAGGACGGGGTTGCCCACCGTGGGGCCGTCTCCCGGCAGCATGTTGATGACGCCGTCGGGCAGGCCCGCCTCGCGCAGCAGCTCCATGTTGTACCAGTTGCTGTAGGCCGCCGTGTTCGAGGGCTTGAACAGCACCACGTTGCCCATGATGGCCGGCGCCACGCACAGGTTGAGCGCGATGGACGTGAAGTTGAACGGCGCCACCGCGAACACGAACCCGTCCAGCGGACGGTAGTCCATCATGTTCCACGTCTGCGCCGGGCTCACCGGCTGATCGCTCAGCAGCTGCTGCGCGAAGAAGACGTTGTAGCGCAGGAAGTCCACCGCCTCGCACGTCGCGTCGATCTCCGCCTGGTGCGCCGTCTTGGACTGGCCCAGCATGGTGGCCGCGTTGAGGATGGGGCGGTACTTCGTGGCCAGCAGCTCCGCGGCCCGCAGGAAGATGGCCGCGCGATCCACGAAGGGCATCCGCGCCCACTCGTCCTTCACCGACAGCGCGCTCTGGATGGCCTGCTCCACGTGGCTGGCGTCCGCCTCGTGCAGCGTGGCCAGCACGTGCGAGTGCTTGTGCGGCATCCGCACCGTGTCCGTCTTGCTGGACTTGATGCGCTTGCCACCGATGACGATCGGAATCTCGATCTGCTCGGAGGCCATGCGCGCGAGCGTGGCCTGCAGCTGGGCGCGCTCGGGGCTACCGGGCGCGTGGGAGAGCACGGGCTCGTTCTGCGGCGTTGGGACGCGGACGTTGGCGTTGATCACGCGGAGCTCCTCGGGGGGAGAAATCGGGGAAAGGGCGGCGGAGCATAGCCCGTCGTCCCAGGGGTTGAATCCTCGGGGTATGTAGAACCCGTACCTTCGAACATCACATCCATCACCCGGACTGAGGCTCCCATGGCAGATGAACGACCGCTTCCCCGCTTCCAGGCTCGACGGCAGCTCGGGCGCACCGGTTTCCGGGCCACGGCGGTGGGCATCGGGGACCTGGCCGACCGCTCCGTTCCCCTGCCGCGGTGCGTGGCCACGCTGCACCGCGCCATGGATGCCGGGCTCAACGTCGTGGACACCGCCCCCGGCTACGAGGACGGCTACAGCGAGCAGATCGTCGGCGAGGCCCTGCGCGGCCGGCGCGAGGGCATGTTCGTCATCGACAAGGTGGACTTCCTGGAGCAGCCGGTGACCCCGCAGGTGGAGGAGAGCCTGCGCCGGCTCCAGCTGGAGGCGGTGGACCTCTTCGTCTTCCACAACCTCTCCAAGCTGGAGACGTGGGAGCAGCTGGCCGCGCCCGGTGGGGGGATGGAGGAGCTGGAGCGGTGCGTGCGCCAGGGCAAGGCGCGCTTCCGGGGCATCTCCAGCCACCACCCGGACGTGCTGCGCGCCGCGCTCGAGTCCGGCCGCTGTGACGTGGTGATGTTCCCCGTGGGGCCCTACGTCCACCCGCGCTACGTGCAGGAGATCCTCCCCCTGGCGAAGGCCAGGGGCGTGGGCACGGTGACCTTCAAGACCTTCGGGGCGGGCAAGCTGCTCGGGGACACCGAGGGCTACGGGCGGCCGCTCCAGGCCCGTCCGCGCGGCAAGGTGAGCTCGGGTGGGGCCGAGACGGGGGCGCCCTCGCTGCCCCACCTCGGGGTGGAGGAGTGCGTGCGCTACACGCTCACGTTGGATCCAGATGTGGCGCTGATGGGGATGAGCTTCCCCAACGAGCAGGACGCCGCGCTCCACGCCGCCGCGGCCTTCCAGCCCTTCACCTCCGCGCAGATGGCGGACGTGCGCCAGCGCGCGGCACGGGCCATCGAGGGCAAGGGCGCCGTGTGGTGGAATCCCACGACATGAGTGCCTTCACCGTCAGCCGCATCCTCTTCGTGTGCCTGTTGATCAACGAAGCCGTCGTCATGGGGCGCACGCCGCCGGAGGAGCGCCAGCGCATCATCATGCCGCGGGCGATGCCGCTGCCGGCCCTGCTGCTGCTCGCCCCGTTCTTCTTCGCCTTCGAGCTGCCGGGCGGGTGGGGCTGGCGGGTGGTCTTCGTGCAGGCCCTGGGGTTGGGGATGGAGCTCGCGGGGGAGATTCAGTTGATGCGCGCCCGGTCGTACTCGGTGGCGGCCAACCTGCCGGCCCAGCCACAGACGACGGGGCTCTACCGCCGTCTGGAGAATCCCATCTACGTGGGCATCCTGCTGCAGGTGGGCGCCTGGGCCCTCTGGATGCCGGTGGCCTTCGTCTCGGTGGCGCTGCTGCTCGAGTCCTTCCGGCGGATGGTGCGGGAGGAGCGCGAGTACCTCGCGCGGCTGGCGGTGTCCCACCGGGGCGCGGACAGCTTCCTGTGGAATTGAGGCCCGCTCAGCTCTGGGCCACGGCGGCGAGCGGGCGCGGCTGGAGCAGCTCGTGCAGCCGCGCGATGAGGACGGCGGGCTGGACGGGCTTGATGAGGTAGGCGTCACCGGCCTCGGGAATGCCCGGGCGGGGCGGGTGGCCGCTGATGAAGAGGAAGGGCACGGCCTGGAGCGCGGGCTCGGCGCGCACCTGGCGGCACAGCGCGTAGCCGTCCATGCCGTCCATGTTCACGTCCGACACGATGAGGTCCGGCGGGCTCTGGCGCACCTGCTCCAGCGCGGACATGCCATTCTCGGCGAGCGCGCAGTCGAAGTCCGGCGCCAGCAACAGCCGCAGCGTCTGGCGCATGGACCACGAGTCATCCACGATCAGGACTCTGGGCTTCACGGGGCTCTCCAGGACGACGGGCCTGCTGGCGCGCTCCGGTTTCACCGGGGGTCCTCACGGGCCCACACTCACGAGCGCGAACCTGTTCAGTTTCGCTCGCTTCGCGGGGATTAGGAAGGGGCACGGGTCGTCTTTTCCTCAGTCCGCGAGGTGAATCTTCCGCTGGGGTTCCTGGCTCCTACCTTCAGGTCGGGTGAGGTACGGCCCGCTTGGGTTGGAGGAGTCCCATGCCGGTGGTGTCCCTGGACAGCAAGAGCTTCGGACCGACGTTGGGGAGGCCCGGCATCCTGCTCATTGATTGGTGGGCCAAGTGGTGCTCGCCCTGCCTCGTCTTCGGCCCTGTTTTCGAGGGGATGGCCGAGCGTTACCCGGATGTGACCTTCGCCCGGGTGGAGGTGAACGGGCAGCCGGAGCTGGTGGAGGTGATGGGGGTGCAGGTGCTGCCCACGCTGATGGTGTTCCGCGACGGCTTCCTGCTGCTCCACCACGTGGGCGTGCTACCGGAGCCGATGGTGGAGGACGTCATCCGGCAGGCGCGCGCCCTGGACATGGCCGAGGTGCGGCGGAGGCTGGCGGAATACCGGGTGAGCCAGGCGCGGGTCCGCGTGGGTCTGCATGGGGTGTGAACGGGCTCCTCGAGGGGCCCGCTCCCCCCGCGCGAGGCGGGTCAGCGCTTCCGGTCGCGGTCCACGGGGCTCGCCGTCTTCTCGTCGCGCGGGTCCGAGGCCTTGTCGTCCTGCTCCTCCCACTCCTCGCCGCGCTCGACGCGGGCCTCCCAGGACGTGTCCTGCGAGGGGCCGGGGTTGTCCGCCGCCCGGGCGCGCGCGTTGATGTCCTGGGCCACCCGCGCCGCCGCCGCGTCGATGGAGAGGGGACTACTGGCCCGCGCCGCCGCTGCCGCCGACGCCCTGCCCGGCACCGGGCCGGGCCAGCTCCGCGACGAGCGTGTTCAACACGGGCGTCATGTCGGCCGTGGGCGTCGCGATGCTGCACGCCGCGCCTCCATGCACCAGGCCCACCACCTGGAGCTGGTGGTCCACCACCGGCGCGCCGGAGTCTCCCTTCTCTCCCGTCAGGCTGGTGAAGAGCGCCTGGGGCACGCCCGGCAGCGAGGGGCAGCGTCCGAGCCGCTTCAACTCCACCTCCTGCGGCTCGTTGGGCCGGTCGGTGCGGCCGAAGAAGAGGAGCCCTTCCCCGGGAATGGGCATGGCGGTGGCCACGTGGAGCGGGCGCACCGGGGACGCCTCGTCGAAGCGGATGACGGCGACGTCCCGGACGGAGTCCACCACCTTCACCACGCCGCTGAGCATCCGCCCGCTGCGCAGCACCACCGGCTGGCGCTCGCCCGGGGCCACGTCGATGCAGTGCGCGGCGGTGAGGGCATGGCGCCCGTCCTCGACGACCACGCCCGCGCAGTGCCCGGGAAAGAGCGTCACCGTGGCGTCCTTCAGCGTGGTGAAGGCCTGGCTCGTGCCGTCCTCCGGCTTCTTCGACGCACCGCACCCCGCCAGCGCCACCACCGCCAATGCTCCGGCCAGCCTCGAGAGTCTCCTCGCTCGCATCACCGTCCTCCCGCGGCGCAGCCGTTGCCCCGCTGCCGGAGACGATGTGCACGCCTGGACAGTGGCTATTCCCGCAGGCCCGCTCAGCGGGCGTGCGGACTGGTAGACGTCTACCAGTCATGTGGTTTTATGTCCTACCTCAGTGGTAGACGTCTACCACTGAAGACCGCCGGGCCTTCTGGAGCGGATGGACTAGGGTGCGCGCCTCATGTCCCCGGGAGTCCCGTCATGAGCCCTCTCGCCGAGCTGCTGCTCGTGCTCGTCGTGTTGGGAATGGCCGTGAAGTTGCTGCTCCTCAACTTCTGGCGGGCCGTTCTCTTCGTGTCCCCCGGCGGCGTCCGCGTCCTGCCGGTGGCCCCCGCGGACCGGATGCAGTTACCGCCCGAGCTCGCCACGCTGGCTGGCCAGCTCCAGGCCCTGGGCTTCGTCCCGCTCGGCAGCCACGTGGAGAAGCCCCGCTTCCAGAAGGGCACCGCCTCCTACGATTTCGCGCACCCGGGGCAGCACACCTTCGCCACCCTTCATTTCTCACCCCGGGGCGAGCCCCGCCTCTATCTCCTCACCCCGCTCGCTCCGGAGGGGTTCGTGCTCACCGCCGGTTACGCGCGGCCGGGTTTCGAGCTCCCCGGCCGTTATCGCTCAGGGGGCTTCCCGGAGGTCCCTCCCGAGCGGCTGCTCCAGGCCCACCGCGTGCGGTTGCAGGGGCTCCCGGCGTCGGAAGATTTCACCTGGGAAGAGCGGTTGCGGTCGGGGCAGGCATGGTACCGGGGGCTCGGACAAAGGGAGATTCGTCGACAGAACCTCCAGGGGTTGTTGTGGACGGTCGTGGCCCTTGCCATCGTCGCCGCTCTCTTCCTGGGAGGCGGACGCCCGGTCTGATGCACCTGGAGCGTGCACGGCACCCGTTTGGGGAGTAGGAAGAACGAATCTTTTCAGCCCGTCTGGAGCCGTCCCGCGATGAAGAGCGTGTCCAAGAGCGAAGAAATCTACTTCCTGTCCGGTAAGCGTACGGCCTTCGGTACGTACGGCGGCTCGCTGAAGGAGCTGAGCGCCACCGACCTGGCCGTGGAGTCGGCCCGGGCCGCGCTCGAGCAGGCGAAGGTCTCTCCCGAGTCCATCCAGCACGTCATCTACGGCAACGTGGTGCAGACGAGCGCGGACGCCATCTACCTGCCCCGGCACGTGGGCCTGCGCACCGGGGTGCCGGTGCCGGTGCCGGCGCTGGGCGTCAACCGGCTGTGTGGCTCGGGCTTCCAGGCCTTCGTCACGGCCGCGGAGATGATGCTCACCGAGCAGGCCGACTGCGTGCTGGCCGGCGGCACCGAGTCCATGAGCCAGGCCCCCCACGTCATCCGCGGCGCCCGCTGGGGCCTTCCGCTGGGCAAGGGCGGCATGGAGGACATGCTGTGGACGTCGCTCACGGACAGCTACACCGGGCAGCCCATGGCGATGACGGCCGAGCAGCTCGCGGTGGACTACCAGCTCTCCCAGGACGCGGTGGACGAGTACGCGGTGCTCACGCAGAAGCGCTTCGCCGCCGCCCAGGAGTCGGGCCGTCTGGCGCAGGAGATCTGCCCCGTCACGCTCAAGAGCAAGAAGGGCGAGACGCAGTTCGCCCGGGACGAGCACAACCGGCCGGACACCACGGTGGAGGGCCTGAAGAAGCTGCCCAAGGTCTTCAAGAAGGACGGCGTGGTGCACGCGGGCGCGGCCAGCGGCATCAGCGATGGCGCGGGCTCCATGGTGATGGCCACCCGGAGCTACGTGGAGAAGCACGGCCTCGAGCCCCTGGCCCGGCTGGTGAACTGGGGCATCTCCGGGTGCGACCCGAAGGTGATGGGGATTGGGCCGGCGCCGGCCATCCGCCGGCTGCTCGAGCGCGCCCAGTGCAAGCTGACGGACGTGGACCTCTTCGAGGTGAACGAGGCCTTCGCCCCGCAGTACCTCGCGGTGGAGAAGGAGCTGGGCCTGCCGCGCGAGCAGACGAACGTGAATGGCGGCGCCATCGCCGTGGGCCACCCGCTGGGGGCCTCGGGCGCGCGCATCACCATGACGCTCGCCTACGAGCTCAAGCGCCGGGGCGCCCGCTACGGCATCGGCTCGGCCTGCATCGGCGGCGGTCAGGGCATCGCCCTGCTCATTGAAGCTCTCTGAACAGGGCCCTCTGATTACCCAGACGAATCCAACGGAACCCATGACGATGAGCAACGAGCTGGATGCGAAGGCGGCCCGCGAGCGGGCCAAGGCGATCGCCGAGCAGCGGCGCGCCGAGCGCCGCAACCGCAAGCGCAAGTGTGTGGTGTGTGGCGTGGAGGAGAGCGACAAGACGCCGTTGGGGGCCCACCCGGACGGCATCGGGCCCTCGTGCAAGGACGAGCTCACCTGCCAGGCTCGCCGCGCCGCGGCCTCCCGGTGAGGTGGACCCGGGGAGGCGCCCTACGTCCCGGGTCGCCTTCCCCTCCTGGCGGGTAGGAGTGTCGTGTGCCGGGCGGGAAAAAGGCCGGAATTTCGGGCCGTTTCCTTGATGGGCGTCAAGACTCGCGGTAAACGTGCGGAATCTCTTCGGTTACACGAGGGTCGGGAATGGCCGTCATCAACTTCACGGGTGTCAAGGTGTTCTCCACGACGCTCGCGCGCGATCGCGAGAACATGGGTGAGAACATCACCAAGTGGCTCAAGGAGAACTCCAACCTGGAAGTGGTGGACAAGATCGTCACGCAGTCCTCCGACAAGGAGTTCCACTGCCTGACCATCACCCTGTTCTACCGCCACAAGTCCTGAGCGGGACGTCCTGCCGGTGACGACATGGCCCCTGGGCGCTCTCCCCTGAAGCGGGGATGGGCGCCCTTCGCTTTTGGCACGCCCGGAAGTGGACGGAAACGGTTGCGAAGCGGGCGGTGTTCCACCACCTTTGGACGACTCTCGGGTGTCCCGAGTCAGGAGGGTTGGATGCGACCGATGCGGAGCTTTGGCGGCGGAGGCGGGGGGGTCGGCTTCCCCAGCGTGGAATCCACGGCGGCCAGGCTGGCGATCGGGCTGGTGGTGGGCTCGGTGTTGTCCCTGGCGGTCCGCTCCGTGGGCGCGCTGCTGGTGCTCACCCCGGGGGCCGTCTTCCCCGGGCTGATGCTCTGGCAGCCCTTCACCTACGGCTTCGTCGAGCTCAGCCCCCTGGGCATCATCTTCGGCGCCTTCGCCCTCTACTCCATCGGCGGCGGCCTGGAGATGAGCTGGGGCTCCAAGCGCCTGCTGTGGGTGGTGCTGGGCGGCACGGTGCTCGCGGGCTTCCTCACCGTCCTCCTGTCCCTGTTCTTCCCGCAGCTGCGCGCCATGCCGTACCCCGGGGGTTGGGTGATGGGCACCATCGCCTGGGTGGCCTACGGCCTGTCCATCGGCCGCGGGCAGACGAACTTCTGGGGCATCCCCATCACCGGCAACGTCTTCGCCGGCATCGGCGCCTTCTTCGTCCTGCTCAACTCGCTCGCCGGCAGCTGGATCAGCCAGGTCCCGGAGATCTTCGCGCTCGGCATCACCTTCATCGCCGTGCGCGGCGGGAGCCCTCGCACCCTCATGCTCCGCCTCCAGCACTGGCGGCTGCAGCGGCAGCTCCGTGGGCGCTCGCGCCACCTGCGCGTCATCTCCGAGGAGCGCCCGGATGACCGGTATTTGAATTAGCTCCGGGTGGGGCTCACGGGGAGGAACCCGGGAGTCCTATACCCTCACCCCGTCCCTCTCCCAGGGGGAGAGGGGTGGTGGGCTCGGATGGGGCCAGGGTGCTCGGTGGTGAGGGCCGTGCTCAGTTGGGGACTTCGGGCTCTCCGTACTGCTTGAGCTTGCGGTAGAGCGTCGCCACCCCGATGTCGAGCTGCTCCGCCGTGCGCGCCCGGTTCCCTCCGTTGCGCGCCAGCACCGCGAGGATGTACTCGCGCTCCATCGCCTCCAGCGTCCGCGGCGACTCCCCCGGCACCAGGCTCGGCGGCGCCGCGCGCACCTCCTCCGGCAGATCGTCCCGCTCCACCCGGTTGCCCTCGCTCAGCGCCACCGCCCGCTCGATGGCGTTGCCCAGCTCGCGCACGTTGCCCGGCCACCCGTACCGCAACAGCTGGTCCGCCGCCTCCGGTGACAGCCCCGACACCCTCCGCCCCAACCGCTCCGTCGCCTCCGCCAACAGCATGCGCGCCAGCGGCAGGATGTCGTCCCTCCGATCCCTCAGCGACGGCACCTTCAATTCAATCACTCGCAGGCGGTAGTAGAGGTCCTGCCGGAAGCGCCCCGTCACCACCTCCGCCGCCAGGTTGCGGTTGGTCGCCGCCACCACCCGCACGTCCACCTTGCGGCTCTGGTTCTCTCCCACGCGCCGCACCTCCTTCTCCTGCAGCGCGCGCAACAGCTTGGCCTGCATCGACGCGGGCACCTCGCCCACCTCGTCCAGGAAGAGCGTGCCCCCGTGCGCCGCCTCGAAGAGCCCCGGCCTGTCGTGCGTGGCCCCCGTGAAGGCCCCTCGCGCGTGGCCGAACAGCTCGCTCTCCAGCAGGCTCTCCGTCACCGCCGCGCAGTTCACCGCCACGAAGGCCTTGTGCGCCCGCCCCGACTCCTCGTGGATGAGCCGCGCCACCCGCTCCTTGCCCACGCCACTCTCACCGGTAATCAGCACCGTCGAGTCCACCTTCGCCGCCCGCCGCGCCAGGCTCAGCACCTGCTTCATCGCCTCGGTGCGCGCCACCATGCCCGCGGGGTCCTCCGGCACGCCCGACACCCGCGCCAGCGTCTGCCGCTTCGCCCTCAGCTTTCGCTCGGCCTGCTTCAGCGCCTCCGTCACCTGCGCCAGCGCCCCCTCCATGCACTGCGTCTCGTAGAAGCGCAGCGCCTCCTTGCACTCGGGGCTCCACTCCTCCTCCGGCTTGCCCATGATCTGGCAGACCGGGTCCCCCTTGCCCACGCAGCGCGTCTCGATGCAGTACACCGGCTTGCCGTTGCAGTAGCTCATGTACCCGCTGGCGAAGCCCGTCAGCGCCCAGCACACCGGCTCCTCCGCCTTGCCCAGGTGCAGCAGGTGCTGCTCCGCCTCGTACGAGTGGTGCCACAGCGCCTCCGCGAAGGGCTCCGGGCCGTCCTCCGCGCGGTGCTCCACCGGCTCCAGCACCACCTGCCCCTGCAGCGTGTGCAGCCGCCCTCCCGCGCGGCGCCACTGCGACTCGTCCTCCCACGGGAAGGCGTTCTTCATCGTCTCCGCCGTCCGCCACCCGTGCGCGAAGCCCAGCCGCGTGAGGATTCCCCTCGCCGCCATCATCCCCACCGTGCCGATCAGCTCCTTGCGCAGCAGCCCCAACGCCACCGGGTCCAACAGCAGCACCCGCTGGCCCGCGAAGTGGATGAGCCCTCCGTTCGCATCGAACGTCAGCAGCTCGTTCAGGTTCAGCTCCAGCCTCGGCGCCATCGGCTCCTCCCTCTCAGGATGATGGGGCTCTCTATCGTTTTGAGAGCCCCCGCGCGAGCCAAAGTGGGACAGTCCAGGAATTTCGAGGGGTTGAAAGGTCGGGTTTCCTGGCCCGGGGGTTGCTAGATGGTTCCCACGAGAGGTGCTGCTCCGCTGGGGTCCGCCAGAAACTCGCGGCCCGAGATTTCACCGGGGTAGCGTCCGCCCTCGCGTTTGAAACCCGTTGTACGCAGTTCCACTGGAGAGAAACACCATGAAGCTGTCCTTCAAGCCCGCCGTTGCCGCCCTCGTGCTCGCCGCCCCGTCGCTGGCCTTCGCCGCCGAGTATGAGATCGACTCGGCCCACTCGGCCGCGAACTTCTCCGTGAAGCACATGATGGTGTCCAACGTGCGCGGCGCCTTCGCCAAGGTGACTGGCACGGCCAACATCGACGAGAAGGACATCACCAAGTCCACCGTGCAGGCGGTCATCGACGCCACCACCATCAACACCAACGAGCCCAAGCGCGACGAGCACCTGAAGAGCCCGGACTTCTTCGACACCGCGAAGTACCCCACCATCACCTTCAAGTCGACGAAGGTGGAGAAGGCCGGGGACAACCTCAAGGTGTCCGGCGACCTCACCATGCACGGCGTGACCAAGCCGGTGGTGCTGGACGTGGAGGGCTTCACCACGGAGGCGAAGGATCCCTGGGGCAACACCAAGCGCGGCGGCGTGGCCACCACGAAGATCAACCGCAAGGACTTCGGCCTGGGCTGGAACAAGGTGCTGGACACCGGCGGCGTGGCGGTGGGCGAGGATGTCTCCATCACGCTGGACCTGGAGCTGAACAAGAAGCAGGCCCCCGCGGCGGCTCCGGCGGCTCCGGCGGCTCCGGCGGCCAAGCCGGCCGCTGCTCCGGCCAAGAAGTAGCCGGCCTGAAGCAGGGCAGGGCGTGAGCCCGGAGGGGCCTCGGAGACGAGGCCCCTCTTTCATTTGCGGGAACCGCCGGCGCGTCCGGCCACTGGCGGTGGGGCGGGGCTCAGCCCTCGGCGACGGCCTGCACGCTCGCGCGGTAGATGAAGATGCGCGAGGTGTTGGTGCGCATGTCCGCGGGAATGACGAAGAAGCCCTGGCCCGGATTCTTGTAGTCGTTGGAGAAGCCGGCCACCTGGCGCCCGTCGGTGAAGGTGACGCGGACCTTCTGCTGGCCCTCGGTCTGCGGCGGACGGCTGCCCGTGGCGAGCATGAAGAAGATGGCCTTCACGCGGGTGACCGGGATGCGCTCGGGCGCGAAGCCGGTCTGCTGCTCGAGCGGGATGACCTCGTCGAGCAGGTCCACGTCCCGGATGGCGCCGCGCTTCACCTGGCCCTCCACCGTGTGGATGATGACCCGGTGCTCGCCCTCGATGAAGGCGTTGACGGGGGCCATGACGGCGCTGGCCGAGGAGGCGGACTGCACGGCCGGGAGCGTGTTGAGCGTCGGGCGGGGCGGCGGCGCACCGGGCACGATCACCTGCGCCACCGGCGCGGCGGACACGGCCGCGGGAGCCCTCGGGGCCGCCACGGGGGCGGGAGGCGGCGGGGGAGGGGCGGCGACTCGCGATGCCACCTGAGGCGCCGGAGGCCGTACGGGCAGCGGTGCGCTCCGGGCCACCGGGGCGGCGGCCACGGGAGCCGGCGGCGGAGGCGGAGCGATGACCGGTGCCGCCACGGCGGGCGGCTCCACGCTGTCCTCCGTGAGATCGATCTCCGTCGGCTCGGGTTCGGCCTCCATGACGGGGAGCTCGGGCTCGGGCTCGGCCTCCATGATGGGGATGTCGTTCTCGGTCGTGGGCCGATCGAAGGCGGGAGGCTGGGCGCTGGCCAGCTCCTCGGCGGGAGTGGCGAGGGCGTCGCTCTGACCCCACGCGGGCGCCTGCTCCTGGGCGGACCAGTGGGGCTGCGCCTCGGGCTCCGGCTCCTCGGAGGACCAGGTGCTGCTCGTGCCGAACAGGGATGCGTCACGGCCGGAGCTCTGGGGCTCGGCATCGTGGGCCGAGGCTCCCCATTCGCCCTGGCTCTCGGAGGTGGGCGTGTTCCAGTCGGTCTGCGTGCCACCGGCCTGCTGCGCCTCCCAGCTCGACGCCTCCGGAGCGGGCTCGCCCCAGGACGTCTCGGCGGGAGCGCTGGACCAGGCCGTTGCCTGCTCCTCGGGCGCCGCCTCCATCACGGGCTGCTCCGCCGCCGGGGCGCTCCACTCGGATGCAGCGGCCGGAGCCTCGGAGGACTCCGTCGTCACCCACTCGGGCTGGACCTCCTCGGCGGGCGCGTTCCACCCGGTCTGCCCGTCCGCGGAGGCGTTCCAGTCCTGCGTGGTGCCACCCGTTGCCCACTCGGCCTGCGGCTCGGCGTTCTCCGTCGGCTCGGCGGTGGCCATCCACGGCTGCTGCTCGGCGGGAGCGGTCCACTCGGCCTGGGCCTCCATGACGGGCTGCTCTTCAGCGGGCGTGGCCCACTCGGGCTGCGCCTCCATGACAGGCTGCTCTTCAGCGGGCGTGGCCCACTCGGCCTGGGCCTCCATGACGGGCTGCTCTTCAGCGGGCGTGGCCCACTCGGGCTGGGCCTCCATGACAGGCTGCTCTTCAGCGGGAGTGGCCCACTCGGGCTGGGCCTCCATGACGGGCTGCTCTTCAGCGGGAGTGGCCCACTCGGGCTGGGCCTCCATGACCGGCTGCTCTTCAGTAGGCGTGGCCCACTCGGGCTGGGCCTCCATGACCGGCTGCTCTTCAGCTGGCGTGGCCCACTCGGGCTGAGCCTCCATCACCGGCTGCTGCTCGGCAGCGGGCTGCTCCTCGGCAGGAGTGGCCCACTCGGCCTGGGCCTCCATCACCGGCTGCTCCTCGGCAGGAGTGGCCCACTCGGGCTGGGCCTCCATGACGGGCTGCTGCTCGGCGGCGAGCTGCTCCTCAGCGGGCGTGGCCCACTCAGGCTGAGCCTCGGCGGCGGGCTGCTCTTCGGCAGGCGTAGCCCACTCGGGCTGAGCCTCCATGACGGGCTGCTCCTCAGCGGGCGTGGCCCACTCGGGCTGAGCCTCGGCGGCGGGCTGCTCCTCGGCGGGCGTGGCCCACTCGGCCTGGGCCTCCATCACCGGCTGCTCCTCGGCGGGCGTGGCCCACTCGGGCTGAGCCTCGGTGGCAGCGGCGGGCTCGGAGGTCATCCACTCGCCCTGCACCTCGATGGCGGCCTGTCCGTCGGCGGACGTCGTCCACTCCGCCTGCGCCTCGGGGGCCGGCTGGCCGTCGTCCGCGCTCAGGGGCGCGCCGTACGCCGAGGTGCTCTCGGGCTCGGCGGGCGTCTCCGGCTGGTGGCCCCACGTGGCGCTGGCCGTCGCGAACTCCGGAGTGCTCATGTACTCCGCGGCGCTCTCCAGCTGCATGCCCTCGCCGGTGCTTCCAGCCTCGTTCCCGCTCCAGCTCGTCTCCGTCGTCTCGAGCGGCACGGGCTCGTCCGACACCGCCGCTCCCGGCTGCTCCGAGTGCCCCAGGAAGTCCGAGGCGCTGGCCAGCGGGACGGCATCGCCCGGGTTGCCCGTGTCGTACGTCTGCTCGTCCGCGGGCGTCGCCTCGAGCGTATCCGTCTGCACGCCCCAGTCCGACGGCCGCGTGGCCTCGGGCTCGAACGAATCGGCGACCTCGACGGTGTCCGCCTGGAGGTCGGGCGCCACCTGCACCGGGTTCAGATCCAACGTCGTCACGTGCGCGCCGTACGCGGGCTCCGGCGCGGGCTCCATCTCGGCACCGACCTCCGCCATGTCGAACGTGGGCGGCTCCGAGCCCGCATCGGCCGCGGGCTCCTCGGCGGAGGTCTCCCACGGCGTCTCGGCCGCGGAGGCCGCGTCCTGCTCCGGCGAGGCCTCGAGCTCCGAGACGTCGAACGTGGGCGTGCCGTTCGCCGAGGCGGGCTCGGATTGCACGTCGTTCGCGTCCAGGGTGGGGACGGGCTCCGCGTCGGGCGAGGTCTCCGAGTACACGGGGATCGCGTACGACGCGGTGATCTCCATCGGGTCTTCGGACGCGTCCTCGGACTGCTGCGCGGTGCCCGGCTCCGCGTCCACCGCGAGCGGCGCGGAGGCCCACTCCTCGGAGACAGGCGGCGAGGGCTCCTCGGCGAGCACCGGCTCGGCGGCGAGCGGCGCCTCGCCCTCGCCATCGATCAGCTCGATGTCGGAGTGCTGGATCTCGATGGTGCGGAAGGGCGTCTGCGGCGGCTCCTCGGCCACGGGCGGCGCCGAGGCGGCGGGAGGCGTCTGCAGGTCGGAGTTGAGCGAGGAGAAGTCGTCCTCGCCCAGCTCGATGGGACCCGAGCTCTCCGGCGAGGCCGTGATGTCGTGCTCCAACTGCCGCGACGCGAGCGAGGCCGCCGAGGGCGCGGTGACGTCGTTCCAGTCGCTCATGTCGACCGACTCGGGAACGTTCTCGGGGACGGGGATGGCGACCGACTCGGGAACGTTCTCGGGGACGGGGATGGCCTCGCTGACGGGCGAGACGTCGGTGTCCGTCACCTCGAAGACGTCCTCGGAGGCGGGCTCCGGCTCGTCGAACCGCATCGGATCGTCTTCGACCGACGACCCGGACGCGTCGGCAGGCTCCGGCGTGGGCTCCTCCCAGGGCGCGGGCTCGTTCAGCGCGGGGACCTCGAGGTTCTCGGTCTCGAGGCTGAGCTTGACCGGATCCGGCATCGGATGCGGCTGCTGCGGCACGTAACCGGGCACCGGAGAGGCGTGGGCGGGCTCCTGCTGCGGGGCGGCATCGGCCGCGTAGGCCTGGGGCTCCTCGGCCGCGGAGGTCTCGGCGTGCGGGGCGGCGTAGCCCTGGTTCGGGTCGTAACCCTGGTTCGGGTCGTAGCCGGCGTAGCCCTGGTTGGGGTCGTAACCCTGGGCGGACTGGCCCGCGTAGCCCTGGTTGGGATCGTAACCCTGGTTGGGGTCGTAGCCGGCGGGGTAGGCGTACCACTGGCCATCGGCGCCGTAGTAGCCCTGGGGCTGCTGCGCGTAGCCCTGGTTGGGGTCGTAGCCCGCGTAGCCCTGGTTGGGGTCGTAACCCTGATTGGGGTCGTAGCCGGCGGGGTAGGCGTACCACTGGCCGTCCTCGCCGTAGTAGCCCTGGGGCTGCTGCGCGTAGCCCTGGTTGGGGTCGTAGCCCGCGTAGCCCTGGTTCGGGTCGTAGCCCTGATTGGGGTCGTAACCGGCGGGGTAGGCGTACCACTGGCCATCGGCGCCGTAGTAGCCCTGGGGCTGCTGCGCGGGGTCCTGGACGGACTGCTCCTGCGCGAGCAGGCCCGGGTCGCCCAGGTGCCCTCGCAGCTCGTTCAAACGAGCCTCCTCCGAGGGGGAAAGATTCCCCCGCGTCCGCTTCTCGTCCAGGAAGCGAAACTCCCTCATCGCCGCGCGCGTGTCGGACATCGTCACCTCGCTGCGGACCCGGGGCCGGGACTCCTGCCGCAGCGCCATATCAAGAAATTTCCGTGGGCGAGTGTAGGGGACTCGAGGGGAGGGGTAAACTTCGCGAACACGGAATCCGCCCGCTCGCTACCTCCGCGAGAGAGTGGCCTGGACGGACGCCTCCAGCTCCGCGACGCCGCGGCCGTAGCGCTGCCGGAGGGCCTCCTCGAAGGGAGCGCCCTGGCCCACCTCGCGGATGAGCTCGAGCAGCCGGGCGGGCCCTCCCTCGTTCAGCAGCTCACGGACGGCCACGGCCGACGTCCCATAGGCCAGGGCCGGGTCGCGCTGCTGGATGAGGGCCCCGCCCGCCATGTCCGAGAGACGCGGGAGCTGCCCCGTCTGGGCGGCGCCGCGCATGCGGGTGGCCAGCGCGTGGGGCGGCTTGTCGCTGCCCAGGTAGCGCCATTCCACGTACTCGGCAAGGCCCTCGTTGAGCCAGATGGGGACGCGCTGTCCGCCCTCGGCGGCGCGCACCAGGTCATCCACCACGGCATGCACGTACTCGTGGACGAGCGTGGCCTTGGTCTGCTGGGTGAGCTCGGCGGCGTCGTTGATGCGGATGGCGCCGTCCGAGTACAGCCCGGCCGCCATGCGCGCCAGGGCCGCGCCCTGGTGGGTGCGGAACTCCTCGCGGGTGTAGAGGATGACGTCCACGGGCGCCTCGCGCGTCTCGCCCAGCACGTCGCGGGTGTGGAAGTGGGCCTCGTCGAGCGCGGCGACGATGCGGCCCTCGTACTCGGCGCGCTGGCCGAAGTCGCGTGCGTTGTTGAAGTACTTCACGACGAAGCGGCTGTTGGAGCGGGTTCGCATCCCGTCCGAGGCCACGCCGGACTCATAGGACAGGCCGGTGGAGGTGGAGCCGGAGGCGGGTTGGACGGAGCCCTTCGTGTCGTCGGTCTCGCCGGTGAAGCGCCGCTCGATGGCGCGGGCCTGGGCCAGGGCGGCGCTCTCCTCGCTGGAGGCGCTGCGGGCCTTCTGCAGGAGCGCGCGGGCCCTGGCGGCCTCGGGCGAGCGCGGCGGCACCTTGCCGAGCGCCGCGGCGGCGCCCTGGGGATCCTTGTCCTCGAGCAGGAGCTTGCCCAGCTCCAGGCCGAAGTAGCCGTCCTTGGGGAAGTGCTCGAGGCCGCGGCGCAGGGCGTCCTCGGCGGTGCCGCGCTGGTCGGTGGCGAGCGAGGTGCGGGCGAGGCAGCGCAGGCCCGGGGCCGTCTCGTCGTAGAGGACGGCGCGCTCGCCGAGCGAGTACGCCATCACGGCATCGGAGGTGGCGAGGGCCTCGCAGCCCTTGAGGAGCGAGGCGGCGATGGTGCGGCGATCGGGCGGGGAGTAGCCCTTGGGGTCCACGGAGGACCAGGCGAGGTAGAGGTCCTCCCAGGAACGCTGGGCCGCGAGCTTCTGGGCCTGCGCGGGCGTGGGCGGATTGGAGGACAGCAGGGCGAGGAGGAGCAGGGCGCGCATGGCCCCGCAGTATCGCCGAGCCCGTGCCCCGGAATGAAATCAGGTCTCTTCCGAGACCTGCCAGCCCTTCTGTCCCAGGCCGCCCATCAGCTCCTCGATGTGGCCGCGGCCGCGCGTCTCCAGCGTCACCTCCACGGCCACCTCGCCCAGGCCCGCCTTCGAGAAGGCGCGGTTGTGGTAGATCTCCACCACGTTGGCGCCCGCCTGGGCGATCTCCGCCGTGAGCCGCGCGAGCATCCCCGGCCGGTCCGGCATGCGCACCACCAGCCGCACCAGCCGCCCGTCCTTCACCAGGCCGCGCTCGATGATGCGGCTGACGAGGTTGACGTCGATGTTGCCGCCGGACAGCAGCATCACCACCTTGCGCCCGCGCGCCGAGGGAATCTTCCCGTTGATGAGCGCCGCCAGGCCCACCGCGCCCGCGCCCTCCACCACCGACTTCTCCCGCTCCAGCAGCAGGAGGATGGCGTTGGCGATCTCCTCCTCGTCCACCGTGACGATGTCGTCCACGTAGCGGCGGATCATCTCGAAGGTGTAGTCGCCCGGGCGCTTCACCGAGATGCCGTCCGCGATGGTGGTCCCCGCCGGCAGCTCCACCACCTTCCCCGCGTCCATCGAGACCTTCATGCTCGCGATGGCCGAGGCCTGCACGCCAATCACCTTGATGCGCGGGTTGGTCTCCTTGAGCGCGCACGCCACGCCGGAGATGAGCCCGCCGCCGCCGATGGGCACCACCACCATGTCCATGTACGGGCACTGCTCGAGCAGCTCCAGGCCGATGGTGCCCTGCCCCGCGATGATGAGCGGATCATTGAAGGGGTGGACGAAGACGCGGTTCTCCTTGTCCTGGATGCGCAGGGCCTCGGCGTAGGCCTCGTCGAAGTTGGCCCCGTGCAGCACCACCCTGGCGCCGTACGCGCGCGTGCGCGTCACCTTGATGAGCGGGGTGCGCTCGGGCATGACGATGGTGGTGTTCACGCCCTGCCGGCCCGCGTGGTAGGCGAGCCCCTGCGCGTGATTGCCCGCCGAGGCGGCGATGACACCGCGGGCCCGCTCGTCCGGCGACAGCGTGAGCAGCTTGTTGAGCGCTCCCCGCTCCTTGAAGGCGCCGGTGCGCTGCAGATTCTCCATCTTGCAGTTCAGCGTCGCGCAGTCCGTGAGCTCCTTGAACTGCTCCGACCGGGGGCAGGGCGAGCGGTAGACGGCTTCACCGATGCGCTGCTGGGCGTCTTCGATTTGCTGGAGCGTGACCATGGGCGTGTGACGCGCTGATAACCGATGCGCCGCCGGGACGAAAGGGGAGGGCGCCTCGGGCCACCGGTTGCCCGGCCGCCCTGTCAGATGCCGCGCAGCACCGTGGCCTTGCCCACGCGGCCGATGGCCAGGATGAATGCCGCGGTGCGCAACGACACCTTGCGCGAGCGCGCCAGCTGCGCCACCCGGTCGTACGCCTCCTTCATCGTCCGCTCGAGCTCGGCGTTCACCCGGTCCTCCTCCCACGAGAGGTGCTGCAGGTTCTGCACCCACTCGTAGTAGCTGACCGTCACACCGCCCGCGTTGGCGAGGATGTCCGGCACCACCAGCACGCCGCGCTTGTCGAGAATCTCGTCCGCCTCGGGGTCCGTGGGGCCGTTGGCGCCCTCGATGACGAGCCGCGCGCGCACCGCGTTGGCGTTGTTGCGGTGGAGCGCATGGCCGAGCGCGGCGGGGATGAGCACGTCGCAGTCGGAGACGAGCACGTCGCCGCTGGCGCAGGCCTGGCCGCCGCCGAAGCCGGTGACGGTGCCGGTGCGCTTCACGTGCTCGAAGAGGCCGGGGATGTCCAGGCCCTGCGGGTTGTAGACGCCGCCGTACACGTCCGACACGGCCACCACCACGCCCCCGTCCTGCCACAGCAGTTGCGCGGTGTGGCTGCCCACGTTGCCGAAGCCCTGGATGGCGAAGCGCGTGCCCTTCATGGGCATGCCCGCGTCGCGGAGGATTTCGCGGGTGATGTAGAGCAGGCCGCGCCCGGTGGCCGAGTCACGCCCCTTGGTGCCGTAGAGCTCGGCGGGCTTGCCGGTGACGATGGCCGGCGAGTGCCCGTGGTAGCGCGAGTACTGGTCCATGATCCACGCCATCACCTGGGGGTTGGTGTTGACGTCGGGGGCGGCGATGTCGCGGGTGGGACCGATGACGTCTTGAATCTGGTCCACGTACTTGCGGGTGAGCCGCTCCATCTCCTTCATGGAGAGCTGGGTGGGGTCCACCGCGATGCCGCCCTTGGCGCCGCCGTAGGGCAGGTTCACCACCGCCGTCTTCCACGTCATCAGAGAGGCGAGCGCCACGCACTCGTCCTGGGTGATGGTGGGGTGGTAGCGCAGGCCGCCCTTCATGGGGCCGCGGCTGTTGTCGTGCTGGGTGCGGTAGCCGATGAAGGTTCGGATTTCTCCGTTGTCCAGCTCGATGGAGACCTGGACCTTGACCTCGCGCAGGGGGGTGGCGAGCAGCGTCTCGATGCGCTCGCCCACGTCCATGATGCGCGCGGCCTTGCGGAAGTAGTAGTGAATCCCTTCGAGGGCGTGCATGTCCGGAGTGCTCTCCTGGGTCGGCTCCCGTGGGGAGGACCGACGACGGCGCGAGACCTTAACAGATGGGGTGCGCTAGCATGGGTTGGCGATGCGCTCCAGTTCCCCGCCAGCCCAGGATGCGAGCGGGCACCTGCAGGGGCTCGCGCGGCGGATTCGCGGCCTGCGCGAGCGGCGGGGCCTGACCCAGGAGGAGTTCGCCGAGCGCAGCGGCATCTCGGTGAGCTTCGCTTCCCTGCTGGAGCGGGGCGAGCGCAGCCCCAGCTACGAGACGCTGGTGCAGGTGGCCGGGGCGCTGGGCGTCCCCCTGGCGGAGCTCTTCCGGGTGGAGGAGGACGAGGCGGCGGGGGCGCACCGGTTGGTGGAGTTCGCCCGGGCGCACGAGCTGACGCGCACGGAGGTGGACCGGCTGCTGGCCGTGGCCGAGGCGATGTTCGCCGTGCGGGCGCCTGAAGGGCGACCCGCCGAGGAGACGCCGCGCTGCAAGGAGCCGGACTGTGGCAAGCCGGTGCTGGCCAAGGAGCTGTGTGTCGCGCACTACCACCGGGCGCGCCGGGCGAAGCCGGGGAATGCGTCGTCCTAGTGGGGGGTCCTGCACGCCGCCGCGCGCTCGAGCAGCAACTGGCGCTCGCGTGCGTTGCGCGTGAGCGACGCCGCGCGCTCGAACTCCGCACGGGCCTCGTCGAGCCGTCCGAGCTTGGCGAGCAGGTCCCCGCGCACGCTCGGCAGGAGGTGGTAGCCCTCGAGCGCACGCTCCGAGCTCAGCGCATCCACGATCTCGAGCCCCGCCGCGGGCCCGGACGCCATCGACACGGCGACCGCGCGATTCAGCTCCACCACGGGCGAGGACGTGAGCTCGGCGAGCTCCGCGTAGAGCGCCGCGATTCTCGCCCAGTCCGTCTGTTGCGGCGTGAGGGCGCGCGCGTGACAGGCGGCGATCGCGGCCTGCAACACGTAGGGGCCTCGTTCGTCCCCGAGCTTCTCGGCCCGCTCCAGCGCCGCGAGACCGCGGTGGATGAGGATGCGATCCCACCGCGAGCGGTTCTGCTCCATCAACAGGACGGGCTCTCCCGAGGGCCCCACCCGCGCCCTCAGCCGCGAGGCCTGGAGCTCCATCAGTGCGACCAATCCGTGGACCTCCGGCTCCTCGGGAACGAGCCCGGCCAGGATGCGGCCCAGACGAAGCGCGTCCTCGCAGAGCGCGGGCCGGACCCAGTCGTCCCCGGCCGTCGCCGAGTAGCCCTCGTTGAAGATGAGGTAGAGGACCTCCAGCACCGATGACAGCCGCGCGGTGAGCTCGTCTCCGCGTGGCACCTCGAAGGGGACGCGCGCCTCGGAGAGGGTCCGCTTGGCCCGCACGATGCGCTGGGCCACCGTCGGCTCCGGGACCAGGAAGGCCCGGGCGATCTCCTCGGTGGTCAGGCCTCCGAGCAGGCGCAACGTGAGCGCCACGCGCGCCTCGGTCGAGATCACCGGATGACACGCGATGAGCATCAGGCGCAGGAGATCATCGCCCACGTCATTGTCGATCGCCGTCTCGAGGTCCGGTGTCCGCTCGGTCTCCAGCTCGTGGCCGAGCTCCTCGTGCTTGCGCTCGAGCAGCTTGTTCCGGCGGAACTGGTCGATCGCCCGGCGCTTCGCGGTGGCCATGAGCCAGGCGCCCGGCTTGTCCGGCACACCCGACGTGGGCCACTGCTCGAGCGCGGCCACGAGCGCGTCCTGCGCGAGCTCCTCGGCCAGCCCGACGTCCCGCACGAACCGCGTGAGTCCCGCGATGAGCCGGGCCGACTCGATTCTCCAGACCGCGTGGATGGCGCGTTGCGTCTCGGTGGCCGTCATGGCGGCCGATCAGAACAGCTTCGGCCGCCCGTGCAAGAGCGGGAAGGAGCCCGGCTACGCCTTCGCGGCCTTCGCGGCCAGCTCCGCGGCCAGGCGCTCCTCGGCCTCCCGGAGCTCGGGTGTGAGCTCGGGACCGAAGTCGTCCGCCTCGAACACCCGGCGGATCTCGATCTCGCTGTCCGTGAGCATGGGATTGGGGCAGCGCTTGACCCACTCGATCGCCTCTTCCATCGACTTCACCTGCCACATCCAGAAGCCGGCGACCAACTCCTTGGTCTCGGTGAAGGGCCCGTCGATCACCGTCCGCCTGGTGCCGGAGAACCGGACGCGCGCGCCCTTCGAGCTGGGATGGAGCCCCTCGCCCGCGAGCATGATGCCGGCCTTCACCAGCTCCTCGTTGTACTTCCCCATGGCGGTCAGCATCTCCGTGCTCGGCATGACGCCCGCTTCGCTGTCCTTCGTGGCCTTGACCAGAACCATGACCTTCATCGCCGTCTCTCCTTCGTGGGTGGCTGCCGGGGTTTCTCCCGGGCTCTTACCCTGACGTCGAACGAGGACCGCGGAGATCGACACGGGATTTTCGATTATTTTTCACTCACCCGTTCCAGATGGCTTCCACGCGGGCGCGCACGAGCCGGCGGCCCTCGGCGAAGCCCGGCAGGGCACGCAGGGGGGCGAGCGCCGGGCAGCGGTCGATCCACTCCAGGTCGATGAGGGCCGTCTCGGCCGCGCGCAGGAAGTACTCCAGGGCCTTCTCCGGGTGGCCGGTGAGGCAGAGCTGCTCGGTGGCGAGCTGGCGCTGGAACGAGGCGAACCGGGGGCTCGGGGACCTGGCGAGGAACTCATCCAGGGGGGCGAGTGAGGCGAGGGAGTCCACCTCTCCGAGCACGGCGGCGGCGTAGCGGACCCCGAACTTCGAGGGACCGAGCGACTCGTCCTCCAGCGCGCGCCGGAGCTGCCGGACGCCCTCCAGGTCTCCCGTCCAGGCGCAGACGCGCAGGCGGAGCATCAGCCAGGGAACGCGGTAGGTGCCGAACGTGGCGAGCCGCTCGCTGGCCAGGCGGTAGTCCTCCATGTTTCCGCGGAGCGCATTGCAGCGGGCGAACTCGAACAGGCTGAAGCCCAACCGCGTGTCGAGCTCATAGGCGCGCCGCAGGTGGACGAGCCCCTCGTCGGCGCGGCCGGCCTCGCACTGGAGGCTGCCGAGGAATTGCAGCGCCAGGGGGAAGGTGGGGGCGGCCTCCAGCGAGGCCCGCGCGGCGAGCACGGCCTTGCGCCAGTCTCCGTCCTGTGAGGCCATCATGGCCCGGGTCAGGTGCGCCTCGGCGGACTGCGGCGAGCGCTGCTCCAGGCGCGCGACGCTGGCGCGGGCCAGGGCCTCCCAGTTGTGCTGGGGACTCGAGCCGCCCACGTACCAGGCCCTCAGGGAGAAGATGGCATGGAGCGCCAGCGCGGGGTGGAAGTCCGGCGCGAGCTCGATGCACTGCT
Organism: Archangium sp.; assembly: GCF_057119385.1. Lineage (NCBI taxonomy): Bacteria > Pseudomonadati > Myxococcota > Myxococcia > Myxococcales > Archangiaceae > Archangium > Archangium sp. Next base: position 43,576 of record NZ_DBNGVP010000005.1, read on the forward strand.
CCAGCCAGCCGAGCGTGACGTCCGGGGCGTAGCTGGGCGTGTAGCCCTGGCGGAAGGACTGCTGGTAGAGGGCGAGCGCCTCCGGCGGCAGGGCGTCCCGGTGCATGGCGAGCCGCAGCTCGAGGCGCAGCGCCTCGGCGATGCGCGGGCTCAACCGGTCCTGCAGCTCGAAGGCGTCCGGGGAGGCGTCCTCGAAGCGGCCGCTCCACAGCTGGGTGCCGTGGGCCGTCTCCACGAGGCGGATGGAGACGCGGGCCGTGGGACCCGAGGACTGCACCGTGCCGTCGACGAGGAAGCCCACGCCCAGCTCGCGGCCCACGGTGCGGGGCTCGCGCTCATTGCGGAAGCGCGCGGTGGCACCGCTGCCGGACACGCGGACGCCCCGGGTGCGTGACAGCACGTCGATGAGCGCGTCGGTGAGTCCCTCGCCGAGGTGTTCCAGCTCCTGGGCGCCCTGGAAGCGGAAGGGGAGGATGGCCAGGCCCAGCTCACCGGTGGCCGTGAGCGTCCCGGAGAGGGAGCGCACGACGGTGGGGTCTTCCCGGGGTGGTACTGGAAGCGGGGCCAGCGTGGGGGCCACCGAGAGCGTGGGCGGCTGCTCGCCGAGCTCCTCCAGCCATGCGCGCAACGACTGTGCGAGCTGGAGGGCACTGGCGGGGCGCTCCTCGGGGTCGCGGGCGAGGCAGTGCAGCACGCGCTCGGCGAGGGCGTCCGGCACGGCCGTCTTGGCGCGCGGGTCCGGCGGGGGCTGGCGCAGGCGGGCGAAGGCCACGGCCATGGGCGAGTCCCCGGAGAAGGGCGGGGCCGCGGTGAGCATCTCGTAGAGCATGAGCCCCACGGCGTAGAGGTCGGCGCGGGCGTCCATCTCGCCGCCGGTGAGCTGCTCGGGCGCCATGTACATGGGAGTCCCGGCGGTGCCCTGGGTGCTCCGGGCGGCCTCGTCCACGAGGGCCCGGGCGATGCCGAAGTCGGTGAGGACGACGCGTCCGCCCTTCTCCACGAGGACATTGGCGGGCTTGAGGTCGCGGTGCACCACACCGGCGGCGTGGGCGGCGGCCAGGCCCTCGCACACCGCGAGGGCGATGCGCGCGGCCCGCACGGGCGCCAGTGGCCCCTCGCGCGCGATGAGCGAGCGCAGGTCCTGGCCCTCCACGTACTCCATGGTGAGGTAGTTCTGCCCGGCGTGCTCGCCGAGGTCGTGCATGCGCGCCACATGGGGGTGGGCGATGCGGCGGGCCAGGCGGACCTCGCGGCGGAAGCGCTCGAGGGCGTCCGTGCCGGGCTCCTTGCCCAGCTCCAGCGTCTTGAGGGCCACCACGTCACCGACGAGCACGTCGCGCGCCCGGTAGACGTGACCCATGCCGCCGCGGCCCACGAGCGCCTCGAGGACGTAGCGCCCGGCGAAGAGCTCCTGGGAGGACTTCGGTGCCGGGGAAGCAGCGGCCTCCGGCCGACGCTCGAGGGTCAGCAGGGTGGCTTGATGGTCGGGAGGAGGGGAGGCGCTGTCGTCGGACACGGCGGGGCGAGTCTAATCGCCCTCGGGCGGGTCCGCGAAGGATGCCCCAGACCCAGGCGCCGACTCGAGCCCATTTCCGCTCGCCCGCGCCCATTTCCCCTCGCCCGCGCCCATTTCCCCTCGCCCTCCGGGAGAGGGACGGGGTGAGGGTGCCACGGACCCCGGGTTGAACCCGTGGCCCACACCGTGTGCCACGGGCTGGAGAACGGGGGCGGATACCCTCACCCCCGCCCTCTCCCGAGGGGAGAGGGAGTTACCGGCGCCGGGCCCGCTCCAGCTTGAGCGTCTTCTCGCCGTGCTGCTTGCCGTTGAGGGCCTCGAAGGCGGGCACGTCCTCGTCGGCGACGAAGACGTACGAGTACGTGGGCTTGAGCTCCACGCGCTGCACCTTGCCCGCCGGGGCGCCCAGGGACTCCAGGGTGCTGGTGACGGCGGCCTCGTCCTGCGCCGTGTCGCGGCCCAGGCCCACCCACAGGCGCGCCTGGCCGGGCACCTCGGGCGTGGACTCGGGACGCTCGGTGCGCTCACGGCGCGGCGGACGCTCGCGCATGCCACGCGGCCGGTGCTTGTCCACCTTCAGCGCCTTCTCGCCGTGCTGCTTGCCGTTGAGCGCCTCGAAGGCCCCGGACTCGGACTCGGGCACGTAGGCGTAGCCGTACGCGGGGCGGAGCACCGCCTTGTTCACCTTGCCCGCGGGAGCGCCAGCGGCCTCCAGGGCGGCGATGAACTTCGCCTCGTCCAGGCCATCGTCCATGCCGAGGTTGAACTTCAGCTTCACCTCGCCAGGGCCGGCGTCCGGAGAGGGCGGCGGCCGGTTCGGATCCCGCTCGCCGCGCGGCCGGCTCTTCTCCACCTTGAGCGTCTTCTCCTTGTACGTCTTGCCGGTGAGGGCCTCGAAGCCCGCCAGGTCCTCCTCGGCGATGAAGACGTAGGAGAAGCCGGGCTTGAGGTCCGCACGCACCACCTTGTTGGCGGGGGCGCCGGACTCCTCCAGGGCGGTGACGATGCTGCCGGGCCCCAGGCCATCCTCGGTGCCCAGGTTCACCCACAGCTTCACCTCGCCGGGGCCGGCCTCGAAGGACGCGGGGCCGCGCTCGCCCCGCTCGGGACGGTCACGGCGCCTGTCGCCACGCGCTCCGCGCTCGCCACGCTCACGCGACTCGCCGGACGGCTCCCCACGGGACTCCCGGCGCTCCTCGCGGCGCGGCGGCCTGTCCCGATCCCGCTCGCGGTCCCGGGGACGCTCGCGGTCGCGCTCGCGGTCCTTGCGGCGGCCCTCGTGCCTGGCCTCCTGCGGCTCGGGGCGCTCGCCCTGCTGGGCGGCCTGGGCCTTCTCCATGCGCAGGTGGCTGAAGAAGTACTTCAGCAGGAAGGCCATCAGGTCATCCGCGTCCGGCCGCGCCTTGAGCTGCGCGGCCAGGGGCAGGAAGCCCTCGAAGATGGAGTCGGAGGCGGCCTCGCGGATTTCGCGCACGTGGCGCTCGGCCCACAGGCGCATGGCCTCCTCGGGGGCGGGCATCTCGCGCTTCTCGAACTTGATGCCGTACTTCTTCTCCAGCGTGGTGTACGTGGCCAGCTCGCGGCCGGAGAAGAGGTTGATGGCGGTGCCCTTGTTGCCGATGCGGCCGGTGCGGCCCACCCGGTGCAGGTACACGGCGGGGTCCTCGGGCAGCGAGTAGTTGATGACGTACTCGAGGCCGGAGATGTCGATGCCGCGCGCCGCGATGTCCGTGGCCACCATGAAGGCCACTTCCCCGCGCTTCACCTTGCCCATCACCCGCTCGCGCTCCTTCTGCGGCAGGTCCCCGTTGAGCAGGTCCGCGTCGAAGCCGTTGCGGTTGAGCACCGCCGTCACCAGCGCCGTGTCGTCGCGGGTGTTGCAGAAGATGATGGCGTTCTGCGGCTCCTCCGCCTCCAGCACGTAGATGAGGTTGCGCGGCTTGGGCAGCGCGTCCGACACGTCGTAGCGGATGTGGTGGATGTGCTCGACGGTGAAGACGTCGCCGGAGAGCAGCAGCGTCTCCGCGTTCGTCGTGTAGCGGGCAATGAGGTTCTGGATGTCCGTGGGCACCGTGGCGCTGAAGAGCAGCACCTGGCGGTCCTTCGGGAGGCGGTCGAGGATGCGGGTGACTTCCTCGTAGAAGCCCTGGTTGAGCATCTCGTCGGCTTCATCCAGGACGGCGTGGCTGCAGCCCTCGAGCTTGAGGTTGCCGCGGTTGATGTGGTCGAACACCCGGCCGGGCGTGCCCACGATGATCTGCGTGCCCTCCTCGAGGGCGTCCTCCTGCTGCTTCATGGAGGCACCGCCGTAGATGGCGGCCACCTTGACGCCCTTGTGCTTGCCCAGGGCGGCCAGCTCCTCGGACACCTGGAGCGCCAGCTCGCGGGTGGGGCAGAGGATGAGGGCGCGCACCCGCTTGTCCTCGGCGGAAATCTTCTCCAGCAGGGGGAGGCCGAAGGCGGCCGTCTTGCCCGTGCCGGTCTTGCTGCGCACGATGAGATCCCTGCCCGCCATGACGGGGCCAAAGGCCTTGGCCTGGACAGGGGTGGGGTTGGTATAGCCACGGTCCGTGATGCCGCGACGGAGGGGCTCGGACAGGTTCAGGTCATCGAAGCTGACGTCCGCGACGTACTCGGCGGGGCGCGACGGGGCTTCGGCAGTGGTTTCCGGCTGCTCCGGAGATTGGTTGTCGCTCATCAAGCTTGGGGCATAACCCCTGCATTAGGCTCTGGCAACAATCGGCTCACTTTGCTTAAGGAACCCCTCATGGCGATTGGGAGGAAGAAGACGGGAGGAACGGGGACCCGGAGCCGGGCGAAGAAGCCCTCCGCTGCCCCGCCCCCCGAGGAGGCCGAGGCGGTGGAGGCCGAATCCGCCGAGCCGGAACCGGACGCCCTGGAGCCCGCCCCCGAGGAGCTGGAGGAGGTGGAGGCCGAGGTGGAGGAGGTCGCCGCCCCCCCCCGGGCGGCCCTGGTGAAGGCGGGCGAGACGGGGCTGGCCCGGACCGACCCCCTCCAGGCCTACATGAACGAGGTGCTGCGCCACCCCCTGCTCTCCCGCGAGGAGGAGACGGCACTGGCCAGGCGCTACCGGGACACGGGGGACGTGCAGGCGGCCTACCGCCTGGTGGCGTCCAACCTGAGACTGGTGGTGAAGCTGGCCCACGAGTACCACCGCAACCCCCTGTCCCTGCTGGACCTGGTGCAGGAGGGCAACATCGGGCTGATGCAGGCGGTGAAGAAGTACGACCCCGAGCGCGGGGTGAAGCTCAGCTCCTACGCCGCATGGTGGATACGCGCCTACATCCTGCGTTACATCATGGACAACTGGAAGATGGTGAAGCTGGGGACGACGGAAGCCCAGCGGAAGCTCTTCTTCAAGCTGCGCCAGGAGCAGGACAAGTTGATGGCGCAGGGCTTCGATGTGACGCCGAAGATGCTGGCCGAGCGCCTCAACGTCACCGAGCAGGACGTGGTGGAGATGGACCAGCGGCTGGGCCACGACGAGATGTCGCTGGACGCGCCGGTGGGAGGAGACGATTCGTCGGCGACGCGGATGGACCGGTTCCTGCCGTCCTCGTCGGTGGGGGCGGAGGAGCGGCTGGGCAACGAGCAGCTCAAGGCGCTGTTCCGCGAGAAGATGCAGGAGTTCGCGAAGTCGCTCGAGGGCAAGGAGCGCTACATCTTCGAGAACCGGCTGATCGCCGACGAGCCGTTGACGCTCCAGGACATCGGCGACAAGTACGGGGTGAGCCGCGAGCGGGCCCGGCAGATCGAAGCGGCGCTCATCAACCGGATGCGCGAGTACATGCGCGAGCACATTCCGGACTTCGACCTGGTGGCCAACCCGAAGGGGTGAGCGGGCCCGGGGCGGCGGGCTACTGCGCGGTGTAGCGCCGGTGCCGGCCGCGGAAGTGCTTGTCGAGGTAGTCCTCCAGCCCGGGGCCCTTCTCTCCACCGGCGGCGGCGAGCAGGGCGTGTGCCCCATCCACCACCGCGAGTGCCTCCTCGAGGGACACCTCGCCCTCGGAGAGCGCGCTGAAGAGGTGGCAGTGGTAGCGGCGGCAGCCCTCGGGGCGCTGGGCGTAGGCGGTGCACGTCTTCCCGTCCAGGGCGGCGCAGCGCTGCGGGAGGAGGGGCGTGCCGTCCTCGCGCTCCTTCACGGGCAGCCCCAGGGCCTTGAGGGGGCCGGCCTCGGTGCGCCGGAGCGGGACATGGGTGAAGAGGGTGCCGTCGCAGCACAGGCCACAGCGCAGGCACAGCGTGGAGAGGGACATCGGGGCACGGCTTCCGGGGAGCGAGGAGCCCCCTTGCTAGGGGTGAACGGCCTGCCAGGCAAGGGGCTCGTCGTGTGCCTCAGCCCTTCTTGGGCTCGACGTAGTCGCGGAACGTCGCGACCTCCTCGAGGCGGGCGTCGGCGTAACCCCAGTGCTCGACATCCACGTTGTACTGCCCCTTGGCGATCAACATTCCCCGGCAGAGCTTCTTCTTCTCGGGCTCGTTGTGCTGGTTGCGGGCCCGCTCGAGCAGCTCGTCCCAGACCCAGCGGGGCACATGGTCTCTCTGGCCCGGGTAGCTGAAGCGGTAGAAGGTGAGATGGGCCAGGAGCACCTCCCAATGCGGGTCGAACCGCCGCATCAGGTGCTTCCAGTCCATCTGCTTGCCGCGCGCGAGGATGAGGTGGCTGATGTCCGTGCCGTCGAAGCGCTCGCGCTCGCACACGAAGGCCTTGGACCAGATGATGTCCTCGGGCGGCGCCACCAGGATGGGCAGCCCGTGGATGACGCCCGGGTGGGCCTCGTCGATCCAATGGTCATCCACGATGGCCACGCCGTTGCCCGAGCTGAAGATGAGATCGGCGAAGTACTCGTCGTTGGCGTAGGCCTTCGCGATCCATACGGGGTCGTGCATCTTCGTCTGGAAGCCCATGGAGCCCAGGGCCTCCATGGCGCGCTCCACGTGCTCGCGCTTGAGGAAGAGGTCCAGGTCCTTGGTGTCGCGGTAGATGCCCGTGTAGAGGTGCAGCGCGTAGGCGCCCGCGACCACGAAGGGAATCTCCGCGTTCTTGAGCGTGCTGAGCGCCAGCAGGTGCGCGCCACGCTCGATGGGAGGACGCTGGTCCGCCTGCATCGGGGGCGGCGCCTTGCTGGGCTTGCTCAACGGCCTGGAGGAGTCCTGGCTGCTGTCCTGCCCCACAGTCGGATTGTCGGTCTGTTGAACGGTCATGGCACGCTCTCGGTGTCCTGGCAGGTAGGTTAGGGATGCGGATTTCCGGGGGCAGGAGGACCCTCGGGGGCTCCTGCCCGCCCGGCCGCTCCCCAGGCAGGGGGTGTCAGCTCGGGCTCGCCCAGAGCGCCGTCCCCGGCTCCGAGCCATTCACCTGCCGCTCCGCGTGGCGGTAGGCGCGCGCCTTGCTCGGCGCATCCACCTTCATCTGCTCGCCGCGAGGGCCCTGGAGCTCCAGGTGGTAGCCCTGCTCCCGCTGGCCCTCGTTGGCGATGCTCCAGCCCGCCTGCTTGATGTGCTTCTTGCACACGCGCTCGCGTCCCTTCATGGCCCTCTCCTTGTCCTTTTTGTCGCGGCCATGACGGGCCGCGTCACGAAGGTGGAGGATTCGTCCGCTCCGGCGCGGCTGCATGCCGTTCCCGGGGTTTCAAGCTCGGATGCCCGCCCATCGGCCCGGCGCGCGGGGGTGGATGGCCGCCAGGTTCCCACGGGGCGCCGGAGGGGAGCGCCTCGTGGCGTGTCCGCCGGGCCCTCCAGCACGGGTGGCGGCCCTGGCACCCGGGGACAGGGGAGTCCCATGGTGAAGGGGACGGAGGAGACGACCATGGCACTGCCCAAGCACCTGGACGACGCGGCCGACCGGCTGCACGAAGCCTTCGCACGCATCGAGGACGCTCGCGCGAAACCGACGAGCCCGGAGAGTCTGCGCGAGTGGTTGAACGCACTCACGGACTACGCGCAGGCGTTGATGGACCTGCACGAGTTCAGCAACGAGTCCGTCCACGAGAAGCTGCACGTGCTCTCGGGTCTGCTCAAGCTGCAGTCCTTCCCGGAGAATCCCGTGCAGGACCTGGAGCCCCAGCAGCCGATGACACCCGGCAGCTGAGCGAGCCGCGTCACGCTCCGCGCCGCGCCGGCATGCCGCCGAAGGGCCACTCGAAACCGGGGTACCGGACGAGCTCCGGTGCCTTGCGGCTTTGCCATGCGAACGCCTCGCCGGGGCGCATCAGCAGCGCCTGGGGTCCGTGCCCCACCTGCCGGCGCACCTGCTTCAACCGCTCGGGGTACGGGTCCGCGTCGGGATTCTCGTCCATCGTGCTGGCGCCACTCACCGGCTCGCCCGGGTAGCCCGGGTAGCGCGGCCCCATGCCCTCGCGCCAGTACCAGGGCGCGCCTCCGTCCGCGCAGGGCACCACGTAGCGCGCGCCGAGCAGCTCGCCATAGTGCAGCGCCTCCTCCGGCCCGGCCATGAGCTGCTGTGGCTTCCCGAGCGCCTCCACGGGCACGTCCACGAGATAGGCGTCCAGCGTGGTGTAGCCGAAGAAGAGGGGCTCGAGCCGGAAGCCGCGCACGCCGCAGAAGAGCACGTCCACGGGCGCTTCCTTCCGCAGGGCGCGGCAGACGGTGCGCATGTCTCCGCGCACGTCGTGCCCGGCATCGGCGAAGAAGGCGGCGGAGAAGCCCGGCGCACGCACCAGCCAGGTGTTTCCCTCGTTGAAGAGCTCCGGGTAGAGGCCCTCGCCGTCGGTGGGCTGCTCGCCGTGGAAGGGCAGGGCGCGCACGGTGATGTCGCCCACGAGCCGCTCTTCGCCCCAGCGCAGCGCCTCGACGCGGGTGTAGCCGAGCTGTTGCAGCCGCAGCACGCAGTCGGTGGAGAAGAGGCTCTCGCGCTCCACCGCGGGGACGAAGATGCGTGTGTCGCGCGGCAGCTGCAGCAGCGAGCCCAGGTGGAAGTGATCTCCGTGCGAGTGGGTGATGACGACGGCGTCCACCTGCCCGAGGTCCCTCGGCTGCATGGGCGGATAGTCCGGCCGGTCGAGCCGGCTCGCGGGGCGGAAGTACGGGTCCACCAGGACGCGCGCCTGGGCGCTCGATACCAGCACGGTGTTGTGGCCCACGAAGAGGGCGCCGGGCGCGGGCACGTCCATGGGGCCGTCGTGGCGCACGAGCCAGCCCGCGCTGGACATGTCCGCGAGCAGCTCGCCCACGGCGGGCACGGCCGAGAGGGTGCGCAGCTCGGCGCGGGTGGCACCGCGCGCGAGCGAGGCGAAGAGCTCGGCGAGGGCGGGCCACTCGCGGGCCTTCACGGGGAAGTCGAGCCCCTGCTCCTCCTGGCGCAGGTGGAGGATGCGGGGCTTGTGCCGCGTCGCGTCGGGGAAGAGCACCTCGTGGCGCAGCGGGCGCCGGCCTCCGCGCCGCCGGCCCTCGTCGCAGAGCGCGGCATAGCCGGGCGTCTCCTCCAGCCAACGCACGAGCGCCTTCGCTTCCCGAAGCGAGCGCTCGGGTCCCAGCTCGGCGAGGCGTTGCTTGAGAGGGACATGGGCGTGCCGCACGGGCCGTGCGGTGGGGCCCTGGATGCTGCACCCCAGGTCCTCGTGGTGCTCGGCCTCCGTACGAGCGGAGGCGAGGACGGCGAGGCTGACGCCACGGTGGAGGGTGAGCCGCATGGTGATGCTGCTAGCAGACTTGCTTGCCCGCTCCCATCCTTTCCGATGATGCTCCGCGGCCGACCGGGAGCAGGGGCCGGAGGGAAGAGGCAGGCGCATCCGGTGGGCTCGACGTTCCCGTCATTCTTGTGGAGGGGGAGATGAATAGCTTCTTGAGGATGATTCCCGTCATGGTGGCGGGGCTCCTCCTGCTCGGTGCCGCGAGGCCGGAGGGCGCACCATCCCTCAGCCCCTACAGGCACTACGACAGCAACACCTTCATCCACGGCAACTTCAAACCCTCCTTCCAGAAGCAGTGGAAGGCCAGTGCCGAGCGTCTGAAGAACCCTCCGTCCGAGGGAGCGGTGATGCTGCCGCTCGCGGTGTCCTCGTTCCGCAAGGTGACCGACCCCGTCCTGCCCAAGCGGCTCGCCGAGAGCGTGAAGTCGCTCGGCCCGGAGGAGCGCGCGGGGCTCGAGGGCGCCCTGCTGCAGCTGTACAAGGGGTATGAGCAGACGTTGGATCAACAGGATCAACCGCAGCTGAAGAACAACCTCGCGGGGGCCTTCAACTTCCTCTTCACGTCCTCGTTCTGCGCGCTCCGCAATGGCCAGGAGCTGACGGGCGTGCAGCAGCAGTCCATGCTGGAGCAGATCAACGCGGCCATCGGCATGGGGCTCAAGGACCGGCGCATGTCGGACCGGGACAAGCAGGAGCTGTACGAGTCGGTGGTGCTCTCGGGCAGCATCATCCTCGGGCTCTACAACGAGGGGCGAGACAAGGGGCGCTCGGACCTGATGAGGGAGTCGCGCGAGCTGGCCAAGGAGCTGCTGGACGAGATGATGGGCATCCGCATCGAGAAGGTGCACGCCGAGGACACCGGCGTGTGGATCGAATGAAGGGTCTTGGGCAGTCCGTGGCCTCCATCGAAAACATCGAGTGACACCATGAACCTGACCCTCCTGAACACCGACGAGACCATCAGCAAGCTCGTCTCGCTCATCAAGAACGCGCGCAAGCACGTGGTTCTCGTCTCCCCCTACGTCACGCTGGGGAAGGAGGACCGGATCGGACAGGCCATCCGGGCGGCGCTGAGCAACAAGGTCTCCGTCACCCTGATCTTCCGGCTCGATGACGATCTCCAGGCTTTTGCCCGGACGTTCAGTGAGTATCTCCAGGAGCTCAAGGAGCGGGGCCTTCAGATCCGCCTCCTCCCCAAGCTTCATGCGAAGCTGTACTGGTCGGAGTCCGAGGTCATCATCTCCTCGTTGAACCTGCTCTCTTCCTCGTTCCTCTCCAGCATCGAGGTGGGGCTCTGGTCTCAGGAGCCAGCGGATGTCTCCGAGGTGCGGGAGTTCATTCGCAAGGAGATCGAGCCGCACCTGCTCTCTCGCGAAGACATCCAGAGGCGCTTTGGCATCAAGGCTGACGGAGACACCCGCGCTCCCAGGAGTGCCAGGCAGGCGGAGCGTTCTCGCGCTCCCGCAGTGGTGCAGGGGTTCTGCATCCGGTGCGCCGTGGAGATCGAACTCGACCCCGAGAAGCCATACTGCTGGGACCACTACCAGAAGTGGGCCGAGTACGGGAACGCGGACTACGAAGACAGCTACTGTCATGGTTGTGGCGATGACTTCCCGGCCACCATGAACAAGCCGCTGTGCCGGAGCTGTTACCGGAAGATGCGCGACTGAGAGGGGGGCGCTGGAGCGGAGTTGTGCGCCTCCTGGGCGCGTTCTTCACGAACCTGTCCAACAGTTGGAGTGCGCCAGGCGAAGCCTGGGTGAGGAGGAAGCGATGTAGGAGCGGAAACTTCACGAAGGGACCCTGCGGGTTCAAACCCCGCCCGGCAAAGGAGGCCGCCAGCCGGAAGCGAGTCTTGCG